>NZ_VJZD01000066.1 GCF_009377175.1 Streptomyces adustus | reverse complement strand
GCAGAACCCGAGCTGATACGCCACACCCCACACCAGCAGATAGTCGAGCAGCCCGACCACCGGCACGTGAAGCCCGACCGCCAGCACGTCGGCCACCACAGCCGTCGCCCCAAGGCCCAAGGGCACCAGCGGCCCCCACCGTCGATGCGCCGCGTGCAGCACCGGCGTGAGGGCGCTGAGAAGCAGATACACGGGCAGGAACCAGAACTGCATGGCCATCGCCCACCCCACGAGCGCGAGCGTGCCCCCGTCCACCCCGACGGCCTCGCAGACCCCCAGAGCGCACAACACCACGGCGCTGTAGACCGCGGCCGGCAACAGCAACCGCAACACCCGCTGCCGCACCCACCACCCGACGGTCCCGCCCGCCGCCCGGGCCCGTCCCCAGGAGCCGCTCGCCGCGTACCCTCCGGCCAGGAAGAACAGCGGCATGATCTGGAACGCCAGGGTCAGCCACTGCGTCCAGGGGACGGTGGCCAGCAACTCGGGCGCACGGATCTCCCCGTCCGGTTCGCGGACCAGCGCCGTGATCAGCCAATGGCCGCCCACGACAAGGACAATGGCCCACGCCCGCAGGAAGTCGACGTACCGGTCCCTGCCGTCACCCAGCCGTCCATCGCTCATGGACCGTCATGTTGCCCGCGAGGGAAAGGGCTTACGGCGAGGAGCCCCGGTCGCACCCAATCCGTGGCCGCCACGACACCATCCGCGGGCGGGAAAGCCGACCGTGGCCCGAACCGGGCCACGGTCGACAAGACCGGCACACACCGAGGACATGTCCGCCACTGCTAGTCGCAGAACTTGTCGGCAGCCAGTGCCGCCCCGTCCTTGAAGCCTTCCGCGTAGTTCGGGTTCACCGCGGTGAAGCTCTTCAGCATCGGCGCGCTACAGCTCTCCTTGATCGCGTTGAAGCCGTCGGTGAACCCCTGCTTGTACTGGGCCTTGGCGTCCCGCTGATCGTTCGGGACCTCGGGCGTGCGGCCGCAGTTCACCCTGCCGTCCATGTTGCCGAAGGCCTGGTAGCGGCCGGCCCCGAGATTGCTGACGGTGAAGGACCCGTTCGTGGTCGTCGCCGCGCCACCGCCGCCGCCACCGGCGAACGTCACCGTGTTGGACCTAAAACCGGATGCGGAGAGGGTGAACCTCGGATTGTCCGGCTTCGAGTTGGCGGTGTCCTGCGTGAGGAGACACCTGGCCTTTGTCGGGGCGCGGTCGGGTGCCTGCCCCGTCGCTCCGTGAGCGGTGACGGCCGGCCCGAGGGCCAGTGCCGACAGGACCATCGGGGCGAGCAGCGCGAGACGGCGGGTGCGGATCATCGTTCATTCCTCCCAGAACGGGAAAGGGCACGCCGGGTGCGGTGGCGGCCCCGGGGACGAGGGTGAATACGTACGAACCGGAATGCACGCGAACCGGGTTACGTACGAACCGGGGTACGTACGAACCGGGATGCGCGTGGGCACACTGCCCGGGGCTCGGAGGCCACCGCATGCGTCCAGGGCACGTCGGCCACGCGGTCACAGGCGAACCGGTGTGCTGTCCCTCTCCTCCATGCTCCGACGCCCTGTCGGGCATGTCCACCGGAGCCGGACTCCGCACAGATGTCGGCGCATGCGCGGCGCGGGGCCGATCGAGTGCCCAACTGCCCTTCGCTGTAATGACCTTGTCGAGGACGAGACGGACGGCCCGATCCGCTCGGTGAGCGCGAGAGTGCGCACGGCGACCTCGCGCCTCCACCTCAAGCAGGCCCGCCGCCACCCGGAGGCCGACGGAGCAGATGCAGGCAGACGACCGAGGCGACGACGGTCAGCCGCTCCGAGACGCCCAGGCCGGAGCCCAACTCGACGACGTACTGCTGCAACCCGACCCACCTGTCGACGGTGCTCGCCGTGACCCGGCCGAGAGGCTCCGGCGCCGGACTCTGATCCGGACTCTCCTCCAGATCCGTCTCCGTCTCCGTGAGGCGCCATTCGAGGCCCAGGTTTCCCCGCCGGGTGAGGAAGAGCCGGCGCCCCTGCTCCGTACTGAGGCTCAACTGCCGGGTCTTGACGAGTCCGCGGGTACCGGCGGTCCCGACCTCGTGGCCCGCCGCGTCGACGAAGTGGAACGACGTCGGCGCGAACTGCTCGAACGGCCCGAACCGCGTACGCCTCTCGATCCGGACGACGTCCTCACCGGAAACCTCCGAGAGGAGGGAGAGCGTGTCGTCGATGTGCGCGACCAGGGCGAGCGGGATCCCCTCCAGGGAGGACACGGTCAGGTCGGGGCCCGAGTATCTGCGCCACCAGGAACGCTTCGGCTGCCCCACCACGACGGCTTCCAGCTCGAACAGACCTGGTTCCGTCATCGGTCCACCTCCCCCCGCCACGGCCTCCCCGCGGCCGAGCACGTCCACTGTGACCGAGAACCTGTGCGATTCCCACCCCCCGGGGCGCACGTGGACGCATACGGGGCCGGTCGCTGGAGTCGGCCCGCCGGCGGAGCGGCTGGATAATGACGAAAAGGATGAAGCGGATGTTTCCGGGCGACGGACGCCGAGCGCGGCTGAAGGAGAGATTCCATGCCCATGCCACAGTCCATGAACGCGCTCGTGGCCGATCAGGTCGGCGAGCCGAGCGAGGTCCTGCGCCTGGAATCCCGGCCCGTCCCCACACCGGACTTCGGCCAGGCCTTGATCCATGTGAAGGCGACCCCGGTGCACGCCAGCGATCTGCATGTGCTGCGTGGCCGCTACGGTTTCTCCCCGGAGTTTCCCGCCGTCGGGGGCCACATGGAGTGCGTGGGCCGTATCGAGGCCCTCGGCCCGGACACCGAGGGGCTGCGGATCGGCGAGCGCGTGGTGCACGCCGCGATCCCGGCGGTACCCGGGCCGCAGGTGGCCGGCACCTGGCAGGAATACCTGGTCGCGGACGCACGAAGGCTCCTTCCGGTGCCCGGCCGGCTGAGCGACTCCGACGCCTGCCAACTCGCCGTCAACCCGTTGACCGCGCTGCTCCTGGTGGCCCGCGAACTCGACGCCCAGCCGGGGGAGTGGCTGTTGCAGACGGCCGCGGGCTCCACCGTCGGCCGGCTCGTCATCCAACTGGCCAGGCATCTGGGCATTCGCACGATCAACGTGGTCCGGCGGCGCGACGCCGTCGAGGAGATCAAGACGCTCGGCGGCGACGAGGTCATCTGCACGGCGGACGAGGACCTGGTGCAGCGCGTGGCCGAGATCGCCGGAGCGACCGGCGTGCACAAGGCCCTCGACTGCGTCGCGGGCGACGTGGGCGCCCAGGTGTCCCAGGCACTGGCTCCGGGAGGCGAGCTCGTGGTCTACGGCGCGCTCTCCACCCACCGGCAGACCGACCCGGCAGCCCTGACGATCCCGCTTCCGGCGCGCTCGGTCATCTACGAGACCAAAACGGTCCGCGGCTTCTGGCTGAACCGCTGGTTCGGCACCACCTCACCCGCGGACGCCCTGGACGCCCTGTCCGAGGTACGCGCCCTCGTCACCGACGGCGTACTGACCATCCCCGAGGGCCGCCCGTTCCCACTGGAACGCTTCACCGAAGCCCTCGCACTGGCCGAAACCCCGGCCCGCGGCGCCAAGCCGCTCTTCGTCTTCGAGGGAGGCGAGCACGACGGAGACAGGTAGGACGAGGTGTCCGGGGTGGCTGGGTCGGGCATTCGACGCACCGCGACCCGCCCTCCTTCCGGTGTCCGGTTTCCGGTTCCCGGGGAGGGCGGGCCGCAGTCATGGCGAGGTACGTCAGGCGGCGAACCGCTTGAAGGCCGCGCGGGTCTCGGTCCCGGCAATGCCGTCGATCTTGCCGGTGTAGCCGTAGGAGTCCTTGAGGAGCCGCTGGAGCGCCATGATCGTGTTGCTGCCGGGGTCGCCGTCGATGTTGCCCGTGTAGCCCCAGTACTTCTTGAGGCAGCGCTGGAACGCCTTCCAGCTCTCGGTGCCCAGCTGGCCGTCGAGCTTGCCGGTGTAGTTCCAGTCGCCCGCCAGGAAGGTCTGGACGTTGATGGCCTCGGCGGTGGTCAGGCCGAAGTTCTCCGTCGAGGTCGCGGCGGCGGGGGCGGCCACCACCGACTGGGCGGTCGGCGCGGAAGCCGCGTAGCTGGTGCCCGCGACCGCCAGGCTTCCGGCGGCGATGCCGGCGACGGCGGTGAGACTGACGATGGTCCTGGCCAGGACGTGCGATCGCATGGGGGGTCCTCTTTCGAATCGTGAGCGAACACCTGGCCCGTCGGACGAGCCGGTGACGACACGAGAGTGCGGGGCGGTCGGCAATCGCTGCCACCAACTCCGCCCAAGTGACGGCTACTTGGGACGTCAGGCGCGCTGACCTGCGCGAACCCCGTTCATCGGGACGGTGCGGTGGGACGGCTGTGACAGACGTCGTACCGCTCATGCAGAATGCGACGCAGCCGGGGGGCTCTCATCATGACCATGACCGCGTCTGGGGGAAACATGCCGCGCCGCACAGCGCTGTCCGCCGAACCGAACTTGCACGCAGAGCAGTTGGCGGAGCAGTTGCTCCGGCTGAAGGACCACGGCGAACTGAGCATGCGGCAGCTGGCCGCGCGGACGGGCTACAGCCAGAAGTCGTGGGAGCGGTATCTGGGCGGCAGGTCGCTGCCGCCCCGAGCGGCCGTCGAGGCACTGGCCCGGATCAGCGACACTGATCCGGTCCGCCTGCTGGCGCTGCACGAAGTGGCCACCGACACTTGGAACAAGGGCTGTACGCCCACCCCTTCCCCTTCCCCTTCCCCTTCACCTTCGCCGGAGGGGCCGACGCGATCCGAGGCTCAGGCGGTGTCGGACACCTCGACGCCCGCAGCCGGAACCACGCCTGCCCTCAGCCGTTCGATGCGCATCGCGATCGGGGCGGGAGCGGTCGCCCTGGTGCTGGCCGTCTCCTCGACCGTCCTGCTGGCCCTGCGTGTCAGCGCCGACGAGGGCGGACCGTCGGCGGCTTCCTCCGTCCCGGCCGCCGCCTCGGGGTCCGCACCGAATCCCGTGTACACGTGCAGGATCCAGCAGATCGACGGTCTCTGGTACGCGGGCATCAGCCGCACCCGGAACACCGAACTCTCCTACGGCAACGGCGGCCCCGAGGTGGCCGAGGCGCAGTGCCTCCTGCGCAGGGCGGGTATCTCGCCGGGAGGCATCGACGGGATGTTCGGTCCCCTGACGCAGCGCGCGGTCAGGGCCATGCAGAAACGGTCCGGTCTGGCAGCGGACGGCATGATCGGACCACTCACCTGGAAGGCCCTGCGAGGATGACGCGGCGAGTGCCGTCCCCGGGAGGCGAGCGGCTGGCCGCGGCACTGAGGGAGTCGAGGGAACGCACGGGCCTCAGCCTGGCGGCCCTCGCGGCCAAGACCACGTACAGCAAGTCGTCCTGGGAGCGCTATCTCAACGGCAGGTCTCTGCCGCCGCGCCCGGCGATCCAGGAACTGTGCCGCCTCGCGGGCGAACCGGACGCGCGGTGCCTGGCCCTGTGGGAGATCGCGAAGTCGGAGAGCAACGGCCGGCCGAAGGAACGGACGCAGCCCGAGCCATCCGCGCCGCCCCAACCGCCAACGCCCCGGACTGCTGCTCCTGCTCTCGCGCAGGAAGCGCATGCACAGGTCGGACTTGCGCAGGTCGGACTTGCGCGGGAAGGGCCTGCGCGGGAAGGGCTCGCGCGCGCCGGGCATCGGATCGCGACGGCCGCGGCGATCGTCGCATCGGTGTGCGCGGTGGTGTTCGGGGCCGTCACCCTGGCCCTGGTCCTCCTCCCTCACCAGAGGCACACCCCACGACCGAAGGCGACCCCGTCCGCCACCGGCCCGCACTGCCGGGCAGCCGCGTGCGAAGGGCAGAACCCGCTGGACATGAGGTGCGCCGCCGTACCGGAGACGCTCGCCGAGCACGTGACCGGCACCGGAGCCTCGATACAGCTGCGCCACAGCGCGGTGTGCGGCACGAGTTGGGCCCGTATGTGGGGCACGCGGATCCACGACCGGATCGAGGTCACGGCGACCGGGGGCGCCGGCCGGACGCGCGGAGCCCGGGTCGAGACCCGCGCCGACGCGGACGGCTACGTCTACACCCCCATGACGGTGACCCGCCCTGGCACCTCGGTCCGGGCCTGCTTCTTTCCCGCGGCGGGCAGCGGCCAGGAGTGCTTCGAGGCCAGGGTGGGCCGGGACGCCCCAGGAGCCTTCGGCATGCCCGGGGCCTGACTTTGCTGTGCCACATCGATCGGTCTACCGTTGTTTTCGGGATCTCCCTGACGTCCACCCTCAGGCAATGAGCAGGCGGAGTTCAGCGAGCGACCTCGCTCTGACCGCGGAACGAAGATCAATGCCACGGCTTTTTCATGTCAAGGCGTCGTTCGGTAGGTGAACACACGACTGGAGCGAGAGAAGGGATCATGACAGCGACGAAGAAGATCCTGGTCATCGTCACCAACGTCGGCGAGTACGAGAAAGTCGGCATGCGTACGGGGCTGTGGCTCGGCGAGCTGACCCACTTCTGGGACGTGGCTGCCGAGGGCGGCTACACCATGGACATCGCCAGTCCGCAGGGCGGCAGGATCCCGCTGGATCCCGAGAGTCTCTCCCATGAGGTCCTGGCGGAACTCGGCACCGAAAAGCGCTACCGGGACCGGGCGTTCATGGATCTCCTGGAGGACACCCGGAAGATCTCCAACGTGCATCTCGACGACTACGACGCGATCTACCTCACGGGTGGACACGGAGTGATGTACGACTTTCCGCAGACCCCTGAGCTGGAAGAACTGATGGCACGGTTCTACGAATCGGGACGCGTCGTGTCCACGGTCTGCCACGGCGGGACGGGCCTGCTCAACGTCATGCTGAGCAACGGCGATCCCCTCGTGAAGGGGAGGAGGGTCACGGGCTTCTCCTGGCCCGAAGAGGAGCTGGCGAACCGGGCGGACGCCGTTCCCTACAACCTTCAGGAGAGACTGAAGGAACTCGGGGCCGACTACAGCACGGCCGACAAGCCCTTCGAGTCGTACGTGGTGGAGGACGGACTACTGATCACGGGCCAGAACCCCGGCAGCGCCAGGGGAGTGGCACAAGCGGTCCTGAAGCAACTGGCCACAGCCTGACCACGCCCCAGAACCCCTCGTGCCGAGAACCTCTGGTACCGAGAACCTCTCGGGCCGAGCCCGGCTACGGGCGACTTCTCACCCATGGGCGACGGGTGGCTGCCGCAGGAAGGATCTTCAGTCTTCCCCGGTTCCTGCCGGGATCAGATGCGGGGCACGGGCTCCGAGGATGCCCAGGACCTCTCGCAGGGCCGGGCCGTGAAGCTCCGGGAAGAAGCCTTGGTCGATCCTGCTCTGACGGGCCCAGATGCCGGCGAGTGACTCCGCGCAGACCTGGGCCAGGACGCTCTCGAACCGCTCCCGCCGAAGGATCTCGAAGATTTCCTGTTCGAACCAGGCTCCCGAGTGGTCCTCCAGGTCCATGGCAGCGTCGAGCTGGTCCCCCTCGGGCGCATCGGCGTCATTGAGGATGGCGAGCAACTGGACCGCGACGAAATCGTCCGGCTGTGAAGTCATCGACGTGGCTCTCCCTCTCGAACCGATCTTCGGCTCCGCGCCGATGTTCCCACCGAAACCGCTCCCCCTGACCAGTCAGTGCAGAGCACCGCGCCACACACAAGCCCGCGAACCTTCACGGTCGAAGCACTGGCTACGCGTCGAGGTAGTGGTGATCCCCCTGCGGGAGGCCGATCACCAGGCCGCCGTCGCAGACTCTCCACTCGCCCATGCCGTCGACGTCGTGGCTGAGCAGAAACAGCCCACGGGGCCTCTCGTCGTACTCGTCATCCGGGTAGGAGGCCGGGATCTGGGCGATCTGACGCAACCTCTCCTCGAACCAGCCGAGCGACACCGCGCGGATGTCACCCCCGTAGAAGGCCCACTTGATGTTGTTGTACTGCCGAGCGGGGAACGCCCAGCCCCCGCTGTAGGTGCGCTTCGGATCGTCTGCTTCCACGATCTCCTTGATCTGGGCCAGCTGTCCGTGGTCACACTGCAGCCAGCCCCTGACCGAGACCATGATTCCCACGGCGGTTGCTCCTCATTCGTGTGGCGCGCTGCACGGTCGTACCGATCCTGTTCCTCTGCACTTGCACGCTAGGGGCGCCCTGTTCAGCCACGCAAAGGGATTGACGGGGGAGCAGCCGCCTCGGGCGAAAGCGCGTAGTCCCCATCCGGTCGGCCCGCGCGATGCAGTGCCGGGCCCACGCGAGGATGGGAACGGCCAACGCGTGATCGTCAGGGGTCATATGGACTCCTGAAGACCGCGCGATGGCCACGGGCGCAGCGAGAAGGCATCCGCCGGGGTGGGCGGCCATCGACCACGCCGCACGAGCGGTGAGCCCGACCCGGAGCAGTACCGTGCCGGCATGGCAGGCAACCGGCAGCCGTACTGGCGCACTCTCGGGACACCGACGCACCTCGTCCTGTACCGAACCCCAGACAGATGGCGGTACGCCGTCTACTTCACCGGACCAGTCGGCATCGCGGATGGCGCACTCGTCGATCCTCTGTCCTCGTCCGGGCCGGACATCGCGCAGACGGCCCTCCTCCAGAAGGCAGAGGAATTCACCTGCCGACGGCTTGAGGTCCTCTGGCACGCATCCGATCAACCGGACTGTTGGACCGGCACGGTCGTCGGCGCAGGACCGCCTCCACCTGCCTGAACCCTGCGAACCCATGCGGTCAGAGCATGTCAGCGACGCGCGAATCGTGAACCAGATTCGACGGGTGAAAAGTAACCCCCACTGCGTCAGTTGATGTTGGTCATTCCCCGGTGTTGGCCGCGGGAACCCGTCCGAGATCGCGGCCGCGCATGCGGTAGCTGTCGCCCTTCAGCGAGATCACCTCGGCGTGGTGGACGAGTCGGTCGATCATTGCGGCGGCGACGGTGTCGTCGCCGAAGACCTCGCCCCAGCGTCCGAAGGGCTTGTTGCTGGTCACGATCACGCTCGCGCGTTCGTAGCGGCCCGAGATGAACTGGAAGAACAGGTTCGCGGCCTCAGGTTCGAAGGGGATATAGCCCACCTCGTCGACCACGATCAGGGGGATCCGGCCCAGGCGGGTCAACTCGTCGCTGAGCCTTCCTGCTTGGTGGGCTTCTGCGAGGCGGGTGACCCACTGGGCGGCGGTGGCGAAGGCGACCCGGTGGCCGGCCTGGCAGGCCCGGATGCCAAGCCCGGTGGCGAGGTGGGTCTTGCCGGTGCCGGGCGGCCCCAGGAAGATCACATTTTTCTTCCCGACGACGAAGTCCAGCGTCCCCAGATGGGCGATGACCTCACGTTTCACGGACCGCTGGTGGTCGAAGTCGAAGTCCTCCAGAGACTTGCGGGAGGGGAAACGGGCCGCCCGGATGCGTCCTTCGGCGCCGTGGGAGTCGCGGGCGGCGACTTCTCGTTGCAGGCAGGCGGCGAGATACTCCTCGTGGCTCCAGCCCTCGTCGCGGGCCCGCTCGGCGAGCCGTGCTGCCGCGTCCCGCAGAGCCGGGGCCTTCAAGGCCTTGGTGAGATAGATCAGTTCGGATCCGACGTCGAGGCTGGTCCGGGCCTGGTTCGTGCCGTTCTTCATGCTCATCACGCCGCCCCTTCACTCGTTGCCAGCCCGCCGTCGATCACGCCGAAGATCCGGTCGTAGGTCTCCAGTGACCGCTCCTCGACCTCCGTCACATCCGCAGGCGCCGGCTTCGTGCCGGCCGCCTTCTTGCGGGCGGCCGCGGCAGCGGCCGCGTGGTCCGGATCGGTGATGGTCTGGTGGCGGGCCCAGCTGCGGGCATGGCGGGCGACCTCGACGCCGTCGCAGGTCACCAGGACCTGATCCAGGTCGGCTGCGACCTCGATGCGACGGCCGACGGCCAGCGGATGCACCGAGTAGTCACAGGTGTCCAGACGGACGTAGTGGTCCCGGGGCAGCCGCAGCGAGGCCTTCCACCAGCCCGGCGGCGCGATCGGCGGCAGGGCCAGCATCCGGGACCGGTCGGCTTCCAGCCGGTCGGAAGGGCGGGCCTGCAAGGTGCGGTGGATACGCCGGTTCGCCCTGGCCAGCCAGGCGGCAAGCTGGATGTTGAAGTCGGCCGGTGAAGTGAACACCCGCCCGGGCAGGAACGACGTCTCCAGATAGCCGTTGGCCCGCTCGACCAGGCCTTTGGCTTCCGGGTCCCGTGGCCTGCAGAGCAGGAACTTGACTCCCAGTAGTCCGGCGAACGCGGCGAAGTCGTCGGTCAGTTGAGGGCCGCCGGGCCGCCAGGAGCCGACGGCTCCCTCGTTGTCCCAGACCAGAACCCGTGGGACAGCGCCCAGCTCAGTCAGCAGCCGCCAGTGCCCGGCGATCAGGTCGGCTGCCGACCTGGAGGGCAGCATCCGGGCACTGATCCACCGCGAGTAGCCCGCGACCACGACCAGCACCGGCGGGCGTCCGACCTGGCCGAAGCCGAGCGGGATGTCGGCGGGTGGGAACCACAGGTCGCACTGGCCGATCTCGCCCGGCTCATAGACCGTCCGCGAAGCCGGATCCGCGGGCCGGTAGGCCGGCCGCAGGTCCCTGACCCGGTCCTTGAGCACCGTCAGACCGCGGTCCCAGCCGATCCGCTCGTCGATCACCGTCGCTGGCATCTCCGGCCATTGCTCGAGCAGTTCACGGATCTGCGGCTCGACCGCATCCACGATCGATCCTTTCGGCGCCCGCTGATACTTCGGCGGCGCATCATCCGCGATCGCCCTGCGGACCGTGTTCCTCGCAATCCCCAGCTTCCTCGCGATCGCCCGCACCGGCATCTGCTCGGCCCGGTGAAGCCGACGGATCTCCGCCCAGTCCTCCACGCTGATCACCACTCCTCCCGGCCTGACTCAACGAGCCAGACCCCTGGAGGGGGTCAACTTTCAAGCGCCGCCACTGGTCCACTTTTCAGCCGTCGCCGACAAGAGCACTGGCTGGATCAGGAAGTCGCACCGGAGTACTAGGCTCATGCCCATGCCCGTCGATGACTTGCTCAGCCAGGCCGTGCGGGTATTCGTCACGCGCGAACCTCACGGTTTCCCGCATCTGGACCCCAACAGCCTTGAACGGGAATTCGGGTCTGCCGCCGCAGAACTTCGACCCCGGCTGGAAGTGCTGGTGACAGAGGTGATGGCACTGCCGTCCCCTGGCGAGGACCTGGTGGCAGGGACTCGGACAGCGGAGGCGATCATGAGCGAGCGGCATCCGGAGCTTGGCCCGGAGGCCATAGCCGCGCTCGGCTCCTACTACAGCTACTGCTGGCATTGAATGCCCCTCCGGCGAGCTGCGACGTCATCGCGCGCCTCGCCGGTGAGCTGGCGGTTTGGGTCACCGTTCGTCGTTGGCAGCCGGGCGGCTGTTACTGGTCGTCGTCGGTGGGCCCACAGGCGGCTCGCCCTACGGTGGGCGTCGCCATGCGACGGCCCTGTGTCGCGAGCCGGCGGACTTCAGCGGGCCGGCTCCGCGCTGCCTGAACCGGCCTCTTCCGCAGGGAGCGGAAAGCATCAGGAGCGCGCCAGGACGGTATTCTCTTCACCCATTCCCACTCATTGTTCATCCCACCCTCCTCACCGCGGCTGGCACGGCCTGGCGCCACGCCCCACGGCTGACGAGTGTGCCGGAGGCGGGTCACGTGTATCGCAGCCAGCGCGTGACCAGTGAGAGGGAACGAGAAGAGAGCGGGAGTCAGTGGGACTGACTCCCGCTCTCTTCGCTCGGCATCCGCCCTGGTCAGCGCATGATCTGTGCTGTTCCTAGGCGAGTGCCCCCGGCAGGATTCGAACCTGCGCACACGGCTCCGGAGGGGGTTGCCACTCGCTGCGTACTCACTGATCAGAGAGCGGCAACCAGCCTGACAGAGTGGCGCCGTCCACAGATGGTCCACGGATCGAAGCCACCAGTGCTCAGGCTGTGATTGGGGGTCTTCCTCACCCCCACTGTGAAACCAAGTTCGGCAGACGCTGAGGTGCGGTTTACGCCGGCCTTAGAAGGACCACGCTCTCTCGAAGAAACTCATTGTCGGAAGTTCGGCGACTGAGTTGCCTTGCGACTCGCACCTCTTCGACTCGCCAGCCGGCCAGTTCGGCCAGGTTACCCATTAGGACATCTGCTGCAATAACGAATGATTCGTCTCCCGCGCCATGTGCCGAGTTCCCGACGATGAAGGCCAGATATCCGTCGGAGGCAATGTTCTGCCTGCATTTCTGCAAGGTTAGAAGCATGTCATCTGCATATCCTTTTATGAGCTCCACACGACCGGAGCTATAGCGATCAGCAGGGACTGATTCCAAAATGGGGTCGATCGCAGATTGAACTTCTCGGGATACGCTGCTGTTCAAAAATGCATAGTCTTGATTAAATCGGATGCTGGGGTGGCTGCGCACCGTTAGCTGCCTTTGTGCACGCATTTCAGCGGAGGTCTCGTAGCAGCCCAGCATCCACGCCTCAGTTTTGTATACTTCGGTATAATCAATGTTATTCGGGTAAGGCGGAGAGAAGACGATCCAGTCAAATCCTGTTGCTTCACTGACGCCTTCTCTACCGTCACCGAAAAGCACTTCTCCGGAACTTTCAACTGGCTCACAGAGAAGGAGGTCTTGGAGCACGGCGGCCGCACGTTCGTTAAATGAGCTCCAAGCGTCCTTCGGATGCCGGTTAGGGGCGAATCGTAGGGCGCGACCGTCTCTACGCAAGCGCCCACAGCTCTCTACTGCTGCGGCGAGACAAACTCTAAGGAGAGAGCGAATTTCACCGTTGGTGCACGCATCAATGGAACTCCGGATGGCGACCAGATCCTGTACGTTCTTCCTCGGAAAGTATGTCTCGTTCCGGAGAGTACTCTGATCGGGAAGAGGCAGTGATTCCTTGCTGACATCGTGAAACGCATCGGTCACGGAATCTAGAGCTACGTCGAACGCCTTAGCTGCTTCTCGACCGTGGATTCTGCCGTAGACTTTGGCGCGAGAAAGTTCCCAGAGGAAGGGGTTTCTCTCGATGCCTATAACTCGAGCCGGAACTTCATGGCGCGTAGCCATATCCAAGGCACTCAACAAGGTCGTGCCGCTGCCGCTATACGGATCGAAGACAGCCAGATTTTCGGTCGGAACGTAAGCGCTGTCGGCCATAAGTTGAGACAGCAGCTGCGAAGAGTAGGCCTCTTTTAGATGAAACCAGCGATGAAATGGCTGTGAGGCATTTCCATTGGGCACCACGAGACGCTGGTATTGGGCGCTGCTGGATACCTTCCAGCTACCTTGCAAGTGGCGGTAGTGAGAGGTCAGCGCGCTCGCGCCGGCCTGAGCCATGGGTACTCCTCGTGGGTCCTCGTGGCTCATCAGATCTGTGAGCGCGGCTCCGTTGGTCGCGCAGGTGACGGACACGATGGGCGAGGCCGCAAGGCAAGCGTGAGCCACACAACTGCGGAACGGTATCACAAAGCGCGCTCTCTGTTGTAGAACAGGAGCGCTCAGCACGTGAGTGCGTCAGTCACATGTCAGCTGGCGGTGGTTGAAGCCTCGTCTGGATGCGGGAGTCTACCTAGCGGGTGTGACGTTGCGCTACTACAGTACGGCCTCATGACGGCCCATCAGGGAGGTGCGATGAGCGAGGGCTCGCGCGGGATCGTGTTGCCGCAAGTCAAGCGGCTTACGATTTCTCATTTTTCTCTTTACAGAAACCGTAGTCAGAATGTAGTTGCTTTCGACAAGGACGTTTTTTGCTTGTCTGGGGCCAACGGTCTTGGCAAGTCGACATTCTTGGCCATTTTGAACTACTCACTGACGGGCGCAGTCGCTCACCCTGACCCCAAGGTGCAGTCGCTTGCTGAGTATAAAAAACGCGCAGTGAACAACACTCCGGACTATTTCAGTGGTCGAATTTCTGCGGCAGACCGTGACATCGCCGATGTAACTATCGAGTTCAGTATCGGCTCTCATGACTACAAGCTCACTCGCGGATTTTTTCAGCTTGGCGAACTCAAGTACCTGAGAATCCAAGGCCCCGAGGTACAGGTAGAGCGGTCGGTCGATGTTGATGAAGGCGCGGAGGGTGAGGAGCTTCTTGAAATCTTCGAGGCCAACGCCGTGCAACATTGCGGTCTAGCGAAGTTCGATCAGCTGGTCTACATCCAACACTTCCTCGTAACATTTGATGAGCGACGGCATCTGCTCTTCTGGGATCCAGAAGTCACTCGCTTTTCCCTCTTCCTTGCATTTGGGCTAGACACGGCTCGAGCAGATGCAGCGGGGGAGTGGCAGAGGAAAGCAGACCGCTTGGAGTCTCAAGCGAGAAACGCACAGTATCAAGCTACGTCCGCTAGGTCGCAGATCCGTGACTTGCTACAGAGAAGCGGTTCTCCTATTGAGTACAACGAAGACTTGGAAGAGAAGCAGCGACGACTGACAGAGGTTCGAGACCGCTGTGCGGAGGTCGTTGATAGAAGGGTCGCGCAAGAGAAGGACGCACGCCTGGCCGTCGGAATTGCGGCTGCTGATCATCATGCGCTCACGATTCAGTACAACCGCGTTTTCAATGATCGCCTGAATCCAGAGAGCGGCATGAGCGATCATCCGCTACTCCTGCGACTGCTGCACGAGCAGGAGTGTGGCGTCTGTGGCACCTCGGGCGTTACTGACATCAAGGTAGTCACTGATCTGCTAGCTTCTCAGCAGTGCCCTTTGTGCCGCAGCCACGTGGCCGAGCAAGAGGGTGACGAAGATTTCGACACCTTGAGGGAGCTCGATCAGCAACTCCAGGAAAGCAGCACGCATCTCAAGTCTGCTCAGGAGGATCTTGAGAGGGCAACGGGGCGACTGACCGAAGCGCAGGAGGAGCTTCGCGAATCTACTCGAGTCCTCAGTGAGTTCGAGGAGGATAACTCTGAATGGATCCGGAACAAGACTGCGAACTCTGGTCTTTCAGACGTTATTAAGCAATTGGAAGCAGAGCAGAGGAGCGCTGAGGAGCGTCGCGATAAGTTCCGAGAAAAGCGCGACGAATACCAAGCCCTCGTTGCTCCCATAGCGCAAGAACTGGCCGAAGCCTATGCAGAGGCTGAGACTGAGTTCCTGCCACGCTTCCAGAGTTTGGCTCGCGCTTTCCTTGGAATGGATCTCCATTGTCGCCTCGAGCAGCGTGCCCGCGGGCCACTCCTTATCGTGACAGTCAATGGGCAGACTCGTCGCGAGCAAGATGCTCTCTCCGAAAGCCAACGCTATTTTATTGACATAGCTCTACGGATGGCCTTGACCGAGCACATGCTAGGTGGGCGCTCGCCGGCTTGCCTTCTCATTGATACACCTGAAGGATCCCTCGACATCGCATACGAAAGTCGAGCAGGGGAAATGTTTGGGGCATTTGTCCGTCGCGACAATAGGCTCATTATGACTGCGAACCTTAATTCCAACAGGTTGGTTTTGGAGCTGGCGCGGGTCTGTGGGCGAGAGACGATGCATGTAGAGCGTATGACCAATTGGTCAATTCTGAGCGAGGTGCAGGCTCAAGCTGAGGAGCTCTTCGATCAGTCGTATGCCGCTATTCAGGCTAGCTTGGATGGGAGAATGTTTTGAGTCAGGCCGCACCTGAGGCTTCTTTCGACGCGCTCTTTGTTGCATCGGAACTCTCTAGGGAGGGCGAAGAAGTTACCCTCAGCGCCGTTCAGATCTTTATCTACCTCGCCTGCCTTTTGGGTCTCTATGACAAGAAGCCCGTAGCGAGTTGGGGCTACAAGTTCCTATCGACTCCTGCTTCTTCACCCTGGAGTATGGAGCTCTATAATGCCGTGGAGTGGTTGAAATCGAAACGCCTACTCGCGGCTGACGAGGAGAAATTCAGGCTGACTCCAACTGGTAAGAAGGAGTTGGAGCTTTGGATGAGTCTGGGGCGGTTTTCGGATCGTGTGCCCTATCTGCGGGGGGCCACAGGGGCGTCAGCCGCCATGCCGGTATCTTCCGTTGAAGAGGGTGTTTCTCGTGAGCCGCACCTGGCTCGTGCAGTTGAGTTGGACGTCCCCCAAGAGCTACTTGAGGACGCCAACTTGAAGCAGGTTTATGATCAATTTTCTGTGCTTAAAGCCACTCTGGGTAGCGATATTCCTGACTACATGGTGCCGGCCGTAGTCTGGCTCAGTTTCCTATTGGAGCAGGCTACTAAAGTAGAGCGCTAGGAGGGGGTAGCGTGAACGAGGCTGACAAGGAACGACTTGCCGAAATGGCCAGAGGGCACTACATTCATGTAGCCTCTGAAAGCCTTGGGCAATCAGCGCCGGTCATCTTGCGTAATTTTCTTCCCAGGCTGAAGGAAATTCACCGGGCGGTCGATTACGAGTCGATCAATGTGGCTCTGACGGTTTTCTATCGAACGAATGTTGATAAGAAGCCGCTCGACCACGACCAGGCGTACAAGGTTACAGACGCTGGAAGACTCGCGCTCCACAATGATGGTGTTTTGACCGTCGAAGTTGGTGAGGGCGGGGATTTTTGGGTCTGGAAAGAGAAATACGAACCAGCCGAATTGGCCCACGACGCCGTTGTCTACCACTATGTTCCAGGTAGGGTTGAAGAGTTCTGGGTAAACGGTGAGCTCGGCGACGTGCCACCCTCTGTTGGATTCGCGCGAATTTTTGGAATTTCGAAATTCGACGACCTTGCTGATTGCCTAGAGCATTATGCTCTAAAGCTCGCGAGGCCTAGCCAATGTCGCATATTGGCTGACTTGTGGCGCGAGGAAGACCGAATCATGTGGAAAGCTGCACCCGAAAGTACGATGCGCGATTCGCTCGTTCAGCATTTGGTGAGCAGCCTCCGCGAGGGAAATCCGGATATTCGGCCCGAAAGTAACGTCGATGACCGCAATCCTGTAGACATCGAAGTGAAGTGGGAGAATTCAAACAGGATCGGCCTAATCGAAATCAAGTGGTTGGGACTCAGTGGAGTTCTGGGTGATAAGCCGCGGATAACGGGAAGGCATACTGAAAGTCGGGCCCATGAGGGTTTGCGTCAAATAGCCGAATACCTGGATCGGACCAGGGATCGAGCTGCCACATATGACCGTCGCGGATTCTTGTTCATTTTCGATGGTCGTAGGGCTCGGGTGAAAGCTGATAGTCGCACGCTCTCCTATCAGGATGCATGGAAATATCAGGATGCCCACATAGTCTTCGATCGTGACCTATTGGGGCGAAGTGACATAGCCGATCCAATTCGTTGCTTCTGTGAGCCTCGAATTGGCAGAGCTTCGAGCCCTAGTCGGGCGTAGGAGTAGTCGCTTCAGGTCGGTGGAGCGGCTTTGGGCTGGAGCTGCTTTGGCGCGAGTGATCATGGCCCCGTAAGCTTCCGGCGCGTCGGGCAGTCTGTGGACCTGCCCGGTAAAGCACGACGTTGGGGCCATGATCTTCGAGGCTCGCGCCAAAGTGGCTGCGTAAAGCCGCGGAACCGACCGCCCCAGCCACGACGTACCCCTTCTCTGGCATCAGGCGGCTGATCGTCAAGAGCGCGGCACGGGCGCCGGCCGGGCTGGAGCGGGGCGGAGACAGGAGCGCAGGCCCGGCCGGGGGCCGGGCCGCGCGCG
Organism: Streptomyces adustus; assembly: GCF_009377175.1. Taxonomy (GTDB): domain Bacteria; phylum Actinomycetota; class Actinomycetes; order Streptomycetales; family Streptomycetaceae; genus Streptomyces; species Streptomyces adustus. The sequence goes on along the minus strand of NZ_VJZD01000066.1, from coordinate 22,239 downwards.
GGGAGCGGAGCGAGCCGCCTTGAACCCGTGAAGAAGGTTGTTACTCACGTGGCCTCTGGCGCGTGTAGGCGGTTCCTGGTCAAGTAGGGATTGATGCATAGGACTTGCCGTCGTTAAGACTGGACCACGAGATTTGCGCATCTGCTCGCCGTGCCAACGCTTCGGAGCTACATTCACCTGGTGCTTCTCAGGTTCAAGGAGCGGGCTGTGGCCCGCGCGCAACGCAGACTCGCACCGTTCATGGAACCCGGCGAGATCGTTCTGGAGGTCGACATCTGCCAAGGCGGCTCCGATCTATTCCAGATCCTGAGCGGCCGTGGCCCGCGAGTTCATGTCGCTCTCTCTGACAGGGCGCTGTACCTCATCCAGCGCGGTGGCGGCACTGACCGGCTCCCGGTCAGAGAGATATCAGACGTGGACTTCAAGGAACGTCCTGACCCTGCTGATCTCGTCGCCAGCACGGTGTATGCCGCTGACCGACTGGCGCGGCTGGTCAAGATCCGTCTCTGGGACGGTACGACAGTTGCCCTTATGCCGGTGGGGCGAAACGCGGTGGCGCTGTTCGGGCCTGCGCTTAAAGCACGTGTGCCGGACCGAACCGTGGCGGAGCACCGGATCGAGTTCGGAGACGGGCGTGGCGTTAGGGTGCTCCAGCAACGCGGCAGACCTGGCAGCGTCGGTTATGACTGGGATTTTGTCCCGGATGACGGTGTGGACGTAGACAAGGAGCCGCTAAGCGCGTTGTTCAACCAAAGGATGCGCGAACTGATGCGCAAGGCTGGCGATCCCAATGCGGACACGCCTCAGCCGTAACCAGCCGAGTGAGCGTGCCGTCTCTGCGACTTAGGTGGCGGCTGCGATGTGCCACAGTGGGGCTGTGTATCGCTCCGGTCGGCTGTTGATGAGCAGTTGGCGCAGGTCATCGCGTTGTGAGCCGTCGAGGTTCAAGGCCTCGGTGAGGTGGCGGAACGTCGTGTGAGTGACTCCGTGGCTTCGGGCCTCTACCTCGAACCGGGAGAGTTGGCGGAAGACCGATTCGGGGTCGAGGCTCGTCGACTGTTGCTCCTTGAGCCAAAGCGACTTGTTGCGCTCGTAGTCGATTTCGGAGGAGCCGCAGATCTCGCGGCTCAGTTCCTCCACCTGGTCCAGAGTGGTGCTGGCCATGACCGCGCGAGCCAGTTCGTTGCGGCTCAGGGCGTCGTCCAGGTCCACTTCGTGGACTGTCGGGCCCTCGTCTGTGAGCGGGATGGGGAGGCCGGCGTCCCTGACTTCGCAGATGCCTCGGACTCCTCGCGCTGTTGCGGCGAGCATCCCGGTTGCCTCGGAGGGGTGCCATTCCAGGACCGAGCTGACCGGCTCCGTGTTTTCCGCGGTGAACCTGTGGACGAGTGCACCGAACAGGCTGCGTATGTCGTCGACGGGGACTTCGCCGTCCAGGCCGGGGCCGGCGACCAGTAGCCGGATGGGAGCGTCTACCTGGCAGCACGCTGCCAGCGTCAGAGCGTCGGCAAGAGGGCTCTTGAGCGTCGGCTCGTCGCCTCGCGCGAGGATGTCGCCGCCCACGTCCAGCAGGTCGATCGTGGTCGGCTTGAAGTGGCCGATCAGTTCTTCCAGTTGGCGGGTGATGCCCTCGGCGCCATGGCGGGGGTCGATCAGAGTGAAGGTGTGCGGGAGCTCTGCCGCGAGGCGGGGGAGGGTGGATCCCGCTGGAGCGATCGGGCGGGCGCCGGCCGGTACCGACCAGACTGCGGGGGTCACGGGGGCGAGGCCCGTGAAGTTGTCGGGGCCTCGTGGACCCGGTACTGGATCGATCAGCAAGCGGTCCCACGCGTACGTGAGGATCACTGCATGGTCGGGCTCGTCGCCGTACAGAGCGGCGTCAAGCATTGCGGCGGCGACTGCGTCGCCCCCTCCTCCTGCTGCGACGATCAACCGCGTCATGCGCCCCACATTACGGGTTCGACCCCTGGCCACTCACCCTATAGTGGCTAGAGGCCATAGCCACTTGAACGAGGAGGGGACATGCCTCAGATCGAGGAGGCGCAGCCGAAGTATCTCCAGATCGCTCACTTCATCCGCGATCAGATCCTTCGGGGTGACCTGCGGCCGGGGGACGAGGTCCCCTCGGAACGGCAACTCGCGGCCACCTGGAAGGTGTCCCGGCCGACGGCCGCGCGGTCTCTGGAGGCGCTGAGCCATCAGGGGCTCGTCGAGAAGCGGCAGGGGTCGGGCACGTACGTGCGCAGCCTTGAAGTCAACCGGCGGGCACGAGAGTTGTACGGACGGGCGCGGCAGACCGGGAAGATCTACACCTCTGGCGAGTATGCGGTGATCACCTCGGCGGGCTGGCTGGAGGCTCCGGATCACGTCGCTGAGGCGCTGGGCCTGGTCAAGGATCGTCGGGCCGTGCACCGCCGGCGCGTGACCAACAACCAGGACGGGCCCATCACTCTGTCCACTTCGTGGTTCGCGCCGGACGTCGGGCAGCGGGCGCCCAAGCTCCTGGAACCTGAGCGGATCCAAGAAGGCACCTTGATGTACGTCGAGAACATGACGGGACGGCAGGGGAGTTACGCCGAGGACCGCATGTGTGCTCGACAGGCGACGGATGAGGAGGCGCAAGACCTCCAACTGGACTCAGGGTCGGCTGTCTTGATCGTGCACCATGTGGTGTTCGACCTCCAGGACCGGCCGTTGGAGTTCGCCGAGGCCACCTACCCGCCGCACCGCTGGGCGTTCGAGCAGGGCTACCCCCTCACCTGACGGCTGCCGGTTCGCCATTTCGGCGAACCGCTTGCATCCCACAGGTGGCTAATGCCACTATCCAGTAAGTGGCTAAGGCCACTTCATGAAGGGGGCACGGCGTGACGAGTCGGCGGCCGGATCAGGGCGCGCACTTACCTTGCCGGGGATGTCGTGGGCGCGGCTGGAAGCGAGTCGGCTCCCGTACGGACCTGGCACTCTCCACCGTCAATGACCGTGTCCGTCCCACATCGAAACGGCGCTGCCTCGACTGCGACGGCAGCGGCAGGGAGTGAACGCGGATGGGCTACACGATCGACCGCTATCCCTCTGCGGACTCACCGCGGCTCGGTGCGATGACCTTGCACCCCGTCGCGGAGTCCGTACCCCGGGCCCGGCGCTGGTTCCGGAAGTTCATCGCCCCGTACAACCCGGCCTGCTCGGTCGACGACTGCGTGCTGATGCTCTCCGAGCTGGTGACCAACGCCGTCGTCTACGGCCGGTCGGACGACCCGTGGATCGTCCGGGTCGAGTGGTTCCGTGAAGGGGCCTCGCTCCGCGTCGACGTGCACAATCCGGGGTATCCGGCGAACGTGCGACTGCGGCGTCCCGAGGCGAATGACGCACACGGGCGTGGGTTGCTGCTCGTCGACTCCGTCGCGGAGTCCTGGCGGTGCGGGCCCAGCCGTTTCGGCGGCACTGTCGTCTCCTTCGTGATGGCCGATGCCTGGCCCGACTGAAGCGGACTTGGTGCCGTGGTATTGCGTAATTGGATTTATCGCTAGTCTGGTTGACCAGTTGACTTGGCCAATCTCGACGGGCGGCATTCATGGCGTATGAAGTGGAGGCACCTAAGTACGTCCGCCTCGCCCAGACGATCCAACGCCGCATCGAGGATGGCACGTACGCGCCCGGCACTCGGGTGCCCAGTGAGAATCAGTTGGTCCAGGCGTTCGGGATGTCCCGGCCTACCGTGGTCCGCGCTCTGGAGCTGCTGAAGCGGGACGGCTGGCTGGAGTCCCGGCAGGGCTTCGGCACGATCGTGCGTGGTCGGCTGGCCGTCGTCGAGCAGAAGAACCGGCGTGGGCGGGAAGCGCTGGAGCGTGATGAGTCGCAGACTCCGGGGCGGCTGGTCACGGTGGATCGCGTGCCCGTGCCGGCGCGTGTCGCCTCAGTGCTCGGGTTGCCGAAGCGAGCCGAAGTCCTGATGCGCCGCTTCCTGGTCGAGGAGGAGGGGGAGGCGGTCGAGCTCGTCTCGTCGTACTTCCCCGCGGGCCTGGTCGACGACACCGAGCTCGGGAGCTCCGAGCCGTTGGGTGTCGGGGTCCGGGAGCACCTGGAGGGGCGGAAGAAGGTCCACTTCGACCATGTGACGGAGCGGGTCTCTGCCCGGTTGCCCGATGTCGGCGAAGCTGAGCTTCTGGGCCTGGCCGACGGGGTTCCTGTGCTCAGCGTCCTGGTCATCGCCTTCGATGCATCGGGCCAGGCGCTACAGGTTTCCGACGTGCTGCTTCCTGCCGATGGGCAGGAGCTTGAAGACACGTACCGCTTGAACTGAGCCCAGAACAAGGGCTGTTGACGCTCGATCGCACTTGACAAGTCAACCTGGCAACTCTAACTTCGAACTTGCTAAGTCAACCTGTCAGATGACAGGTTGACCGATCTCAGAAGGAGAACTCTCTGTGCGTGTGATCCGTATCGACACCTCGTCCGCCACGATCCTGCTCACCGAGGCGCCGGCACCGAAGGTGCGAGACCGGCAGACCGGTGAGATCGCCAAGGACACCGTGAGCGGCGAGGCTCTGATGACCGTGGGCGTCGTCTACATCGACGAGGGCGAATCGGCCCTGATCCAGGTCACCATTCCCGAAAGCGGGGTGGCGGACGGGCTGACCGTCGGCGCTCCGATCGCGCTGCCGGGCCTTGTGGCCCGCCCCTGGCAGAGCGTGTTCAACGGCCAGCAGCGCCACGGCATCGCCTACCGGGCCACGGCCGTTATGCCGGGGGCCTTCTCGATGGTCGAGGCGGGCTGATCGCGTGACGGACCTGGTGACGGTGGCGGAGCTCGGCGGGTCGCTCGCTGCGATAGGCGGCGCGGCCTACCTCCGGCACGCTCACCCCGCTGCGTACTGGTCCACGGTCGGGCTGCCGGTCTCCGTGGCTCGGCTGCTGGGCTCGTACTCCTCGACCATGGACGCCTGCGGTCTGACCGTTGCGCCTCCCCGCTGGCGGGCCCTGGCCATCAGGGCGACCACTCGACGGGAGGTCCGGCCGGTACCGCCCCGCCGGGGCATCATCCGGCCCACCTCGACCGGTCTGCGTATGCGGCTCAGGCTCGCCCCGGGCCAGGAGCCGGCGGACGTGGCGGCCTCGGCCGAACGTCTCCGGCACGCCTGGGGCGTCCACGCCGTGTACGTACGGGACATCAAGCCCGGAGTCGTCGAACTGAGGCTCGTCGGCTTCGACGTCCTGCGCAAAGTGCGGATGCCGCGCCGGACCGGGACCGAGGGCGATCTCTTACGGGTGCCGGTGGCGCTGCGGGAGGACGCGACCGCGTGCGTCCGTGACTACCGGGCCGTGCCGCACGAACTCGTCCTCGGCGCAACGCTGTCGGGCAAGTCCATGTACCTGCGCAACCTGATCTCTGGCCTGGCGGGTCAGCCCGTCGTCCTGGTCGGCGTCGACTGCAAGCGCGGCGTCGAACTCTCACCGTTCGCCGCCCGACTCTCTGCCCTGGCAACCGACCCCGAGCAGGCGGCCGAGCTGCTGCCGGTGCTCGTGAAGGAAATGGAGGACCGATACGACCTGATCAAAGCCCGGCAAGGCATCGCCCCCGGCACCCCCGACGAACTGATCACCTCCGACATCTGGGGCCTACCGGAAGACGAACGCCCCTCGCCCATCGTGCTGTTCGTCGACGAGGTGGCGGAACTCTTCCTCGTCGCGACGCGCAAGGAGGAGGAACGACGGGACGAGATGGTCACCCAGCTCATCCGGCTCGCTCAGCTCGGCCGCGCGGCCGGCATCTACCTGGAGGTCTGCGGTCAGCGCTTCGGCGCCGAGCTGGGCAAGGGCGCCACCATGCTCCGCGCGCAGCTCACCGGCCGCGTCTCCCACCGCGTCAACGACGAAGCCTCCGCGAAGATGGCTCTCGGCGACATCGCGCCGGAAGCCGTGTACGCCGCCTGTTCCATCCCCGCGGATCGCCCGGGTCTCGCCGTCGCTGGCGACACCTCCGGCGGCTGGTCCCGCATCCGCACCCCGTACATCTCGCTCGCCGCCGCCGCGGCCACCTGCCGCGACACGGCTCACCTCGCCCCCGACGTACCGGCGCTCTCTCCTTTCCGGCCCTACGTCCCGCCCGCGCCGACCGTGAAGCCTGCCGGGCCCGTGAGCCACCCTCGGCCGGTCGCCGAGTAACCCCACCCACCTCCTGACTCCACGCGCAATCGCGTCAAGTCCCTACCCCGCCATGCCCGAAAGGAGGAGAGCACCCACCATGTGCCCCGACTGCGAGGACTTCGCCCGAACCGTCGTTCTGCTGGGACAACTCGCCCTGTACGCAGGCACGTCAGATGCCGACGAGACCTTCGTCGACGCCGTGGGCGTGTCTCTGGCCGCCTCCCTCCCGGAGCCACCGCCCGGCATCTTCCCGCCCGGCTACGACCCCGATGACGGCCCGGACTACCCCGGCGAGCCGTACTGATGTCCCGCCCCGTCTTGCGCGCGGACGCGGTTCTGGTCCAGGCCGTCATTGCCGGGGCCCTGTCCTTCGCCCACCTCCACGACCTCGCCGCCGCTGCCGGGCAGAGCGGCTGGAAGGCCTGGGCCTATCCGGTCTCGGTCGACCTGCTTCTCGTCGCCGCCTGGCACCGGCTCCGTACCGGCGGATCGAAAGCTGCCGCTTGGTGCTGGTTCCTCGTTGCTCTGACGGCCTCGCTCGGGGCCAACGTCGCGACCGCCGGCCTCCTCGACCTGGGAGACGTACCCGCCTGGCTGCGGATCCTCGTCGCCGGATGGCCCGCGGTCGCCTTCCTCGGCGGAACCCTGCTCGCCCACCGCGGCCCTACGACGACACCGGACCCGGAACTGGATACGACGCCAACCCCGCCCGACCTGGAAGAGCCGGCCGCCCCGATCCCTGAGCTACCCGCTGCTGTACCCCTTCCTCCCGCCGTGCCGCCCGGCCTCGTCGCCCTGGCCCGCAAGGTCGCCCACGAACACCACACCCGGACCGGGACGGCCATCGACACCACAACCCTGCGCGTCCGCCTCGGCGTCCCACTGCCGCTCGCCGAGGCCATCGCCGCCCAACTCGTTTGACCCGGAGGACATCCCACCTTGCGCCCGTCCACGCTCCGCGCGCTGAACCGCGCCGCCGAGCTGACCCGACAGAACCGCCTCACCGAAGCCATGTTGATCGCCGAGCCGGTCATCCTCGCCGCCGACAGCTACGAGGGTGACGAGATCGTGCGCTGGCTCGCCGACCACGTCGCCGACTTCACCGGAGAGAACGAGACCGCAGAGACCGAGAGGGGAACCGACTGATGCCCGCCAACCCGCGCTTCCGCCGAGTCGTCCGCATCGGCCCCGTCCAGGTCGCCACGTACTACGACGGCCGGGGCCGCGAGATGCACACCGCCGCCTGCACCGCCCCGCGCTGTGGCTTCTCCGCCGACTACGACAGCCGGGCCGCCGCCGAACTCTCCGCCCGGACTCACCGCTGCGTCGCCCGCTGAGGGAGCTCCCATGACCGTCTCGCTGCCGCTCGTCCTCGTCCTGGGCCTCATCGCCTGGGCCGCGATCAAGTTCCTCGGCGTCCGCGTCTGGATCGCCGTCGTGATCGCGCTCTTTGGCTTCCTGCTCTCCCGGACCTTCCTCGCTCCGGCCATCGACTCCGGCACCCGCTCCGGCGTCGACGTCGTCAACGGCACCCACGACTGAGAAGGAGGCAACCCGTGTTCCGCCCCAAGCTGCCCGACGTCCCGACCCTGCCCAGCTCGAACGCCCTCAGCACCCACCACACCCACACCCCGGCGCCCTCCGCCGGCCACCACTCCCTCAGCCCCTACGTGGGCGCGCTCGCCGCAGTTGTCGTCGTCGGAGTCGTCCTGACTGCGCTCCTCGCGGCCGTCGCCGTCACGGCCATCTCTGTGGCCATCGCCGCCGTAGTCCTGCGCTCCCTCGTCACCGGCGCCAACAAGCGCTGACCGGCCGCCGGGGCGGCAACAAGCCGCCAAGCATCCCGCCGCCCCGGGGCCGTCCCTCCCACCGCCGAAACAGCCGAAAGGAACCATCATCATCACCCGGCAGACTCCGCCCCCACTGGCGGAACTCTCCACGCTGGCTTCCATAGGCGCTCTGCCCGAGCTGGCCCGCCAACTCTCCACCCTGGGCGGCTGCACCCGCCCCGTCCGCCTCGACGGCCACCGCACGGAATACGCGGTCGACACCGCGACCGGCGAGATCGGCCCCGCCCTGCACCACCTCGACTCCACCACCCTCCCGGCCGGCAACCTCCTGGTCCGCTGCAACAACCGACGAGCGACCCGCTGCCCGGCCTGCGCCGAGACCTACCGCCGAGACACCTTCCACCTGATCACCGCCGGACTCCGCGGCGGTAAAGGCACCTCGGACCAGGTCGCCACCCACCCGCGCGTCTTCGCCACCTTCACCGCACCTGGCTTCGGCCCCGTCCACAACCGCCCCGCAGCTGGTCGCGCCTGCCGCTGCGGCATCCACCACGACGACCAGGACCCGGCCCTGGGATCACCGCTCACTCCCGACTCGTACGACTACGAAGCCGCCGTCCTCTGGAACGCACACGCGGGCGCACTCTGGCGCCGCTTCTCGATCTACCTCCGCAGGGAAGTCGCCAAGCGCGCCGGCCTCACCCAGCGGGCCTTCCGCGACCATGCACGCGTCTCCTTCGCCAAGGTCGCCGAGTACCAGAAGCGCGGCGCGGTCCACTTCCACGCGGTCATCCGCCTCGACGGACCGGAAGGCGGCGACACCCCGCCCCCGCCGTGGGCGTCCGCCGAGCTGCTGACCGACGCGATCCGCGCCGCAGCGACCGCTGCCCGTGTCGAGGGGCCGGACGTCGACGGCCGTCGGCACTCGTTCGTCTTCGGCCGACAGCTCGACGTCCGCTCGATCCGCTCCGCCGACTTCGACGGCGGTCAGGAGCTCACCGAGCGCGCCGTCGCGTCGTACATCGCGAAGTACGCCACCAAGGGCGCCGAGACCACGACCGGCACACTCGACCGCCCGCTCAAGTTCCTCGCCGAGCTGGCCCAAGCCCGGCTCACCGAACACGCCCGCCGCCTGATCCGAACTGCCTGGACCCTCGGCGCCCGCAAGGACCTGGACCACCTCCGCTTACGCGCCTGGGCCCACATGCTCGGCTTCCGCGGCCACTTCTCCACCAAGTCCCGCCGCTACTCCACCACCCTCGGCGTCCTCCGCACCGCCCGCGCCGACTGGCGCCGAGCTCAAGCGGCTGCCGTGCTGCCCGAGCGTGAGCCGGAGACGACGTACGTCCTCGCGCACTGGGCGTTCGCCGGAACCGGCCTCTCTGCTGCCGAAGCCTGGCTGTCCGCGTCCCTCGAACCCGCTCCCGGTACGGAAGGAGAACCGACATGGACGCCCGTCGCGACGAGCTGATGACCGTTCGCCAAGTCTTGGATGAGCTGGGTGGGGTCTCTCGCCGGACGTTCTATCGCTGGCGCGAGTTGGGGTACGGGCCGGCTGCATTCAAGCTGCCCAACGGGGAGCTCCGCGTGTGGCGGAGTGACTTCACCACGTGGCTGCGAGAGCTGGAGGCCGCGGCGTGAAGTCTCTCGACGTGAAGGTCTGGGCCGTTCGGAAGCGCGATACGAAGACGCCCTCGTACGGAGTCCGATGGTCCGTGGCGGGCAACGTCTTTTCCGACTCCTTCCGCACGAAGGCACTGGCCGATCACTACCGCGCGAAGCTCATGCGGGCGATGCGCGACGGCGAGGAGTTCGACCAGGCGTCCGGGCTGCCGGAGTCGATGGAAGAGAAGAAGTCGGCTGTGTCCTGGTACGACTTCGCCCTCAGGTACCTCGCCATGAAGTGGCCACATGCCGCCCCCAACACGCGTGACGGCGTCAACGAATCGCTCACCAGCGTGACCGTGGAGCTCCTCGACGAGCGGGCTGGACGGCCGTCCGATCAAGCGATCCGCCAGGCGCTCCGCAACTGGGCCTTCGTCCTGCCGGGGCCTGATGACCGCGACGTCCCGGACGACGTGCGGAACGTCCTTCACTGGGTGTCGAAGGCCTCTCGGCCGCTCGCCGATCTCGCTGAACCGGCTACAGCGCGTGCCGTGCTGGACTCGCTGAAGCTCAAGCTCGACGGTACGGCCGCGGCCGCCGAGACCGTGCGGCGTAAGCGGCGGACTCTCGTCAACGCTGCCAACTACGCGGTCGACTTGGGGGAGCTGCGCGAAAACCCGATCACGGCCGTCCGCTGGCAGAAACCGAAGGTCTCCAACCAGGTCGACCCTCGGGTTGTCGCGAACCCCGAGCAGGCTCGCAATCTCCTGGCTGCCGTTTCCTACGTGGGCGGCTACCGGCGGGCCCGCGGTCGGCGCCTGGTGGGTCTCTTCGCCGCCATGTACTTCGGCGGTCTCCGGCCGGCTGAAGCAGTCGGCCTGGTCGAGACGGACCTGAACCTCCCCGAACAGGGCTGGGGGTCGGCGCTGCTCCATCGGACGCGTCCGTCGGTCGGCAAGCAGTGGACCGACTCGGGGGAGACCCACGACGACCGCGGCCTGAAGAACCGGCCCGTTGAAGACGTCAGACGGGTGCCGATCCCGCCCCACCTCGTTGCCGCACTCCGCGAGCACCTGGCCACGTTCGGCACGGCGGACGACGGGCGGCTCTTCTTCAGTGAGAAGGGTTCGGTTGTCCCGTCCTCGACCTATTACCGCGTATGGCAGGAGGCTAGGCTTCTGGCGCTCCCGCCAGCCGCCGCGGCTTCGCCCCTCGCGAGTCGGCCCTACGACCTCCGGCACTCGGCGCTGTCGACGTGGCTCAACGCCGGTGTCGACCCAACCGAGGTGGCCGAGCGTGCCGGCAACAGCGTGGAGGTCCTGCTGACCCGCTACGCGAAGTGCCTTGACGGACGGCAGGACGTCGCCAACCGGCGCATCGAAGACTTACTTCGCGAATACGAGTGACACGGCCTGCCCAGAGATCGAAGCCCCTGGAGTCTCGTCCAGGGGCTTCGCTGTTCCTGGGCCGTCTCAATCGTCAGGAGCGCTGCCGGTCCATCGAAGACCGTCTCCAACTGCGCAACACCCCAGCAACTGCTCTCACTGAAACGTACGGCATTGGCCGACCGAGGCGCTGAAACTTCAAAGGTCCGCACACGCCTCGCCACCACATGCCACGAAGAGACCCGTGGTCGTCATACTGTCGTCAGTCGCTCGATGCTGGGGGAGAAGCGTGTTCCGGATCCTGTTCTACCTTGCGTCATGCACCGCCACTGGCGGCGGTCTCGCAGTCCTAATAGCCAGGGCATCAGGAGCGGCTAACCCGGAAGGTGCCCCCGCCAGCATCGGGATGGCTGTTGGCTTCCTTGCTGGCCTGGCGTATTTGAAGTTCCGCAACTCGTCGACAGCCGCGCTAGCTCGCGCCATGCGCGATGGAGACGGGGTCGCATTTTTGGCCCGCGCACTTGACAGGGGCGCCACCCAACCGGTTCCAATGCGGCTCTCCCAACCTTGTGGGCATGGCTCGGACCGCGTCCTGGTTACGACGCGACTGCTGACGGAGATGCACGACGGGGACATAGCCGTGCAGTCACAGCGGCTGGAAGCTCTGCTGCGGGACGCTGCAAAGGCGGCCCGTGCTGAGAAGGGCTTTGGCGGCTCCACCAGCGGGGTGTTCATCTCGCTAGGCTCGTCGGTGACCGTGCCGCTTCGGATCGCTAGCTGGGATGGCTTAGCTGAGGGTCCTGGCGTGGTCATTGGGCACGACATGCACTGACGTCTAAGGCCATTTCAACCGGGCAACACCACTGTTGCGGGCACCGAGAGTCTCCCCAGCCGCGTTACCAGCACAAAGACCTTCTTGCCGTGCCGTAGGCGTGGTGGAGCCGAGACCAGTCCGTCATGCCGACGATCTAAGCAGCCGAGCGCGGCACGATGCCGGGGAGGTCGCCTTCGGCGGCCGTCTCTGGAATCCGACAGTGACCTGCAGTGATGTGCCAAGATCCCGTCCACACCTCGTCCACAGACCCCGACATACGCCCGCTCTGAGCCGCATACGCCTGCACAAACGCGAAGACCCCATCCTCAGCGTTTCCGCTGGTGACGGGGTCTTTGGGCACTTCATGCGAAGTGCCCCCGGCAGGATTCGAACCTGCGCACACGGCTCCGGAGGCCGTTGCTCTATCCCCTGAGCTACGGGGGCGTGTTCGTCGTGAGGTGTTGCTCGCGGCGACGGGTAGAACACTACCAGCTCGGCCTGGGTGGTCAGGAACGGGTTTTGTCGGGGGTGTCGGGGGCCGGTCCGCAGGTCGTGACCCGGGTGGGGTGGAAGTGGGGAAAAGCCGGACGCGGTGGCCGGTCCGGACCTACTCTCGAGTTGTGCCAGGCACTTCGGGCCGGGTGCTTGTTGTGGACGACAACAAGGTCATCCGGCAGCTGATCAGGGTCAATCTCGAGCTGGAGGGTCTCGAGGTCGTGACCGCGGCCGATGGTGCCGAGTGTCTGGAAGTCGTTCATCAGGTGCGGCCCGACGTGGTCACCCTCGATGTCGTGATGCCCCGGCTCGATGGGCTCAGGACCGCCGCCCGGTTGCGGGCCGATCCGCGGACGCGGGGTCTTCCTCTTGCCATCGTCAGCGCCTGTACGCAGTTCGAGGTCGAGGCCGGGCTCGATGTCGGGGTGGACGCCTTCCTCGCCAAGCCCTTCGAGCCCGCGGAACTGGTTCGGCTCGTGCGGGGGCTGGTCGAGGGCGGGGGCAGCAGCGTCGTCGAGGGTGGCGGACAGGGCTCCCTTCGGGGTGTTCTCAGTGTCGGGGAGGCCGCCGAGCGGGCCGGCGGCGGCTGATCGATCCCTTCGCCGGGACTGATCGGTTTCCTTAGTGGGATTGATCGGTTCGTTCGCCGGGACTAGGCGGTTCGTTCGCCGGGACTAGGCGGTTCGTTCGCCGGGACTGGGCGGTTCGTTCGCCGGGACTGATCGGTCCGTTTTCGCCTTGGCGTCCACATCCCGGACGGTCGTCCTAATCGGCTCGCATTTCCACCCCCCTCCTCCCCTAGGCTTGTCCCGTGACCCCCGTCGAGCTCTCCCGTACCGTGCTGCGCGCGGTGTGCAGCGCTGTCGACGACGGTCGGCTGAGTGTGGCCGTGCCCGAGAAGGCCCTGGTGACCGTGCCCGGGCCCGGTGGGTGCGGTGACTACGCCACCAACATCGCCCTCCAGTTGGCCCGCCCGGCAGGATGCCCGCCCCGGCGGGTCGCCGAGGTGCTCCAGCCCTACCTCGCCCGTTCGGCCGGTGTCACCGCCGTCGACATCACCGGGCCGGGGTTCCTCAACATCAGTCTCGACCGGGACGCGGCCTCCGTCGCGCTCGTACGGCGGATCCTGCGGGAAGGGGCGGGGTACGGGCACTCCGACGCGCTCGCGGGTCGGGTCGTCCGTCTTCGTATTCCGTACGAGGTCCGTGCCGAGGCCGTCGCCGACGCGCTCGTACGGATCGTCGGCTCCCAGGGCGGGCGGGTCGAGGTCGAGCACGGCGAGCCCGCCGATCTGCGGCCCGTGCCCGCCCCGGAGGACCCCACTCCGCTCGGCCGCGACGCCGCCCGCTGGGCCCTGCTGCATCCCGCGCCGCACGACCGGCCCCGGATCTCCGCGGACCATCTGGTCCAGCGGGAGGGCAACCCGCTCTTCCGTGTCCGGTACGCCCACGCCCGCACCCGGGCCCTGATGCGCAACGGCGCCGATCTGGGCTTCGGCCCCGAGCCCGGCCCGGTCGGCGACACGGAGGCCCACCCCGCGGTCCTCGCCGTGCTCGCCGACCATCCCCGTGTCCTCGCGGCAGCGGCAGCGGCAGCGGCAGCGGCAACGACGACGACAGGGGCAACGACAGCGGAGCTGGGCGGCGGGCCCTCGCGGGTCGCCCGTCATCTGCTCGGGCTTGCCGACGCCACGCTGCCCTTCCTGTCCGCCGTTCTGCCCGTCGGCGACGAGAAACCCTCGGCCGCCCACCGTGCCCGGCTCGCTCTCGCCGAAGCCGCCGGGACGGTGCTGGCCGGTGGCCTGTCCCTGCTCGGCATCGACGCACCCGACCACCTCTGAGGACGCCCCGAGGGCGCCCCGGAGAGCCAGAGAGAGCCAGAGAGAGTCCTCCAGCCATGAGCCGTTCCGCACACCCCGCCGGGCCCCGTTACGCCGACGTCCTCCCCGAGGGGCACTACTCCGCCCCGCCCGCCGACCTCAACGCCCTCGACCCCAAGGTCTGGGCGCAGACCGTCACCCGTGACGAGCACGGCGTCGCGACCGTCGGCGGTGTCGACGTCAAGCGGCTCGCCGAGGAGTTCGGCACTCCCGCCTACGTCATGGACGAGGCCGACTTCCGCGCCCGCGCACGCGCCTGGCGGACCGCGTTCGGCCCGGACGCCGACGTCTTCTACGCCGGCAAGGCCTTCCTGTCCCGTGCCGTCGTGCGCTGGCTGCACGAGGAGGGGCTCAACCTCGACGTGTGCTCCGGCGGCGAGCTCACGACCGCGCTGTCCGCGGGCATGCCCGCCGAGCGCATCGCCTTCCACGGGAACAACAAGTCGGCCGAGGAGATCGAGCGGGCCGTGACCGCCGGGGTCGGGCGGATCGTGCTCGACTCCTTCCAGGAGATCGTCCGGGTCGCCCACATCGCCCAGTCGCTCGGCAAGCGGCAGCGGGTGCAGATCCGTATCACCGTCGGCGTGGAGGCGCACACCCACGAGTTCATCGCCACCGCGCACGAGGACCAGAAGTTCGGCATCCCGCTGGCCGGCGGGCAGGCCGCGGAGGCCGTGCGCCGGGCCCTCCAGCTCGACGGTCTTGAGCTCATCGGCATCCACAGCCACATCGGGTCCCAGATCTTCGACATGTCCGGGTTCGAGGTCGCCGCCCACCGGGTCGTGTCGCTGCTGCGCAGCGTCCGTGACGAGCACGGGGTCGAGCTGCCCGAGATCGACCTCGGTGGCGGGCTCGGTATCGCCTACACCAGTGACGACGATCCGCGGGAGCCGCACGAGATCGCCAAGGCGCTGACGGAGATCGTCACCCGTGAGTGCGAGGCCGCGAAGCTGCGCACCCCGCGCATCTCGGTCGAGCCCGGCCGCGCCGTCGTCGGCCCGACCGCCTTCACGCTGTACGAGGTCGGCACCATCAAGCCGCTGGACGGGCTGCGTACGTACGTCTCGGTCGACGGCGGCATGTCCGACAACATCCGCACCGCGCTGTACGACGCCGAGTACAGCGTCGCCCTGGTCTCCCGGTCCAGCGACGCCGAACCGATGCTCGCCCGGGTCGTCGGCAAGCACTGCGAGAGCGGGGACATCGTGGTCAGGGACGCGTTCCTGCCCGCCGACCTGGCGCCGGGCGACCTCATCGCCGTGCCCGCCACCGGTGCGTACTGCCGGTCCATGGCGAGCAACTACAACCACGTGACCCGGCCGCCGGTCGTCGCCGTGCGCGACGGCGAGGCCCGGGTCATCGTGCGCCGCGAGACGGAGGAGGACCTGCTGCGCCTCGACGTCGGCTGAGCGAGCGGACGCCTCGGACGCCCGGACCCCGGGGCCCCCGGACGCCCGGCTCCTGGATTCCCTGCCCCCCCCGGAGACCGGGACACGGGATCCGGGAAACCGTAAACCGGAAGCCGGTCGGGCCCGCCTCCGGAAGAATTCGGGTGGGCCCGCTCCCGGACAGCGGGACGGCGGAAGATCTCCGGTCTTCCGCCCCCACAGAAATGAAATAGATGTCTCACGATCCGGACCGGAGGCAGAAAGTCCCGTTCGGTGAGTGAGACTGGTCGGACCGCAGTGGTAAAAGGAAACGAGGTCGGATGATGCGTACGCGTCCGCTGAAGGTGGCGCTGCTGGGCTGTGGAGTGGTCGGCTCAGAGGTGGCGCGCATCATGACGACGCACGCCGACGACCTCGCCGCGCGCATCGGTGCGCCCGTGGAGCTCGCCGGTGTGGCCGTACGGCGCCCGTCCAGGGTCCGGGAGGGGATCGACCCCGCCCTGGTCACCACCGATGCCACCGCCCTCGTCAAACGCGGCGACATCGACGTGGTGGTCGAGGTCATCGGGGGGATCGAGCCCGCTCGGGGCCTCATCGTCACCGCCTTCGAGCACGGCGCGTCCGTGGTCTCCGCCAACAAGGCCCTGCTCGCCCAGGACGGCGCCGCGCTGCACGCGGCCGCGGAGGCCAACGGCACGGACCTCTACTACGAGGCGGCCGTCGCCGGCGCCATCCCGCTGATCCGGCCGCTGCGCGAGTCCCTCGCCGGCGACAAGGTCAACCGCGTGCTCGGCATCGTCAACGGCACCACCAACTTCATCCTCGACAAGATGGACTCCACGGGGGCGGGCTACCAGGAGGCCCTCGACGAGGCCACCGCCCTCGGTTACGCCGAGGCCGACCCGACCGCGGACGTCGAGGGCTTCGACGCCGCCGCCAAGGCCGCCATCCTCGCCGGGATCTCCTTCCACACGCGCGTGCGCCTCGACGACGTCTACCGCGAGGGCATGACCGAGGTCACCGCCGCCGACTTCGCCGCCGCCAAGCGGATCGGCTGCACCATCAAGCTGCTCGCCATCTGCGAGCGCGCGGCCGACGGCGGGTCGGTCACCGCGCGCGTGCATCCGGCGATGATCCCGCTGAGCCACCCGCTGGCCTCCGTGCGCGGCGCCTACAACGCCGTGTTCGTCGAGTCCGACGCCGCGGGGCAGCTCATGTTCTACGGCCCCGGCGCCGGCGGTTCGCCCACCGCCTCCGCCGTGCTCGGCGACCTCGTCGCCGTCTGCCGCAACCGGCTCAACGGCGCCACCGGTCCCGGCGAGTCGGCGTACGCCGCGCTGCCCGTGTCGCCCATGGGCGATGTCGTCACGCGCTACCACATCAGCCTCGATGTGGCCGACAAGCCGGGTGTTCTCGCCCAGGTGGCGACCGTGTTCGCCGAGCACGGGGTGTCGATCGACACCGTTCGGCAGCAGGGAAAGGACGGCGAGGCCTCCCTCGTCGTCGTCACCCACCGCGCGTCCGACGCGTCCCTGAGCGGGACCGTCGAGGCGCTGCGCAAGCTCGACACCGTGCGGGGTGTCGCCAGCATCATGCGGGTTGAAGGAGAGTAACGAGCAATGACTCACCAGTGGCGCGGAATCATCGAGGAGTACCGGGACCGGCTGCCGGTCTCCGACACCACGCCGGTCGTGACGCTCCGCGAGGGCGGCACGCCGCTCGTGCCCGCGCAGGTGCTCTCCGAGCGCACGGGCTGCGAGGTCCACCTCAAGGTGGAGGGCGCGAACCCCACCGGGTCCTTCAAGGACCGCGGTATGACCATGGCCATCAGCAAGGCCAAGGAGGAGGGCGCGAAGGCCGTCATCTGCGCCTCCACCGGCAACACGTCCGCGTCGGCGGCCGCGTACGCCGTGCGGGCCGGGATGGTGTCGGCCGTCCTCGTCCCGCAGGGAAAGATCGCGCTCGGCAAGATGGGCCAGGCCCTCGTCCACGGCGCGAAGATCCTCCAGGTCGACGGCAACTTCGACGACTGCCTCACGCTGGCCCGGTCGCTGAGCGACAACTACCCGGTGGCGCTGGTCAATTCGGTCAACCCGGTGCGCATCGAGGGACAGAAGACCGCCGCCTTCGAGATCGTGGACATGCTGGGCGACGCCCCCGACATCCACGTCCTTCCGGTGGGCAACGCGGGCAACATCACCGCGTACTGGAAGGGGTACACCGAGTACGCGGCCGACGGGATCGCCAAGCGGACTCCGCGCATGTGGGGGTTCCAGGCCTCCGGTTCCGCCCCGATCGTGCGCGGCGAGGTCGTCAAGGACCCGTCGACCATCGCGACCGCGATCCGCATCGGCAACCCCGCGTCCTGGCAGTTCGCGCTGGCCGCGCGGGACGAGTCCGGCGGCGCCATCGACGAGGTGACGGACCGTGAGATCCTGCGCGCCTACCGGCTGTTGGCCGCGCAGGAGGGTGTCTTCGTGGAGCCCGCGTCCGCCGCGTCGGTGGCCGGTCTGCTGAAGGCCGCCGAGCAGGGCAAGGTCGACCCGGGGCAGACCATCGTGTGCACGGTCACCGGGAACGGCCTCAAGGACCCGGACTGGGCCGTCGCGGGTGCCCCGCAGCCGGTCACCGTCCCGGTCGACGCGGCGACGGCGGCCGAGCGCCTCGGACTGGCCTGACCGACCTGCCCGACCGACGTCTCGGACCGGCCGGTTCCAACGGATCGGCCGGCCCGACGGTCGCCTCGGCCGGATCCCGGCGCAGTCGGGGTGGCCGACGGCCGATGGCCGGATCCGGTCGCTCCGACCGCCTCGGGGGCGGCCGGTGAGGAACCGGGCCGGCCCCGGCGCAACCGGGGGCGCCCGGTGGCCAGATCGCCCCGGTCCTACCGTCTCGGGGCGGCGCGGCGAGGGGCAACCCCATCGGGGGTGCACAGGGGGCTTGCGACACGCATCGTGCGCCTCCTGTGCGCCCTATGTCGCGGCAGAACCTTCCTTCGATAGGCTGTAGTGAACCCGCCCGCCGCATATGCCTCCGCATTCGGCACGGCGTCGCGCCGCCCACTCGGCCCGAGGGTCCTCACGTACGTATCGCATTGTTCGCATCGAATGTCATTCGACAGTCCCGCAGCTCAAGGAGTTCATCGAGCGATGGCCGGTCCAGCGTTCCGCGCCGCCGCCGTCCGGGTGCGCGTCCCCGCCACCAGCGCCAATCTCGGGCCGGGCTTCGACGCCCTCGGCCTCGCGCTGGGGCTCTACGACGACGTCGTCGTCCGGGTGGCCGACTCCGGGCTGCACATCGACATCGCGGGTGAGGGCAGCGAGACCCTCCCGCGTGACGAGAGCCACCTTCTCGTACGGTCCCTGCGCACCGCGTTCGACCTGTTGGGCGGGCAGCCGCGCGGTCTGGAGATCGTGTGCGCCAACCGCATCCCGCACGGCCGCGGCCTGGGTTCCTCCTCGGCCGCCATCTGCGCCGGCATCGTGGCCGCGCGAGCCGTGACCATAGGCGGCGAGGCGAAGTTGGACGACGCCGCGCTGCTCGAACTCGCCACCGAGATCGAGGGGCACCCCGACAACGTCGCGGCCTGTCTGCTCGGCGGGTTCACGCTCTCCTGGATGGAGTCGGGATCCGCGCGGGCCATCCGCATGAAGCCCGCCGATTCAGTCGTTCCGGTGGTTTTCGTCCCCGGGAAGCCGGTCCTGACGGCCACCGCGCGCGGTCTGCTCCCGCGCACCGTCCCGCACGTCGACGCCGCCACCAACGCGGGCCGTGCCGCCCTGCTCGTCGAGGCCCTCACCCGGCGCCCCGAGCTGCTGCTGCCCGCCACCGAGGACCGCCTCCACCAGGAGTACCGCGCACCCGCCATGCCGGAGAGCGCCGCACTGGTGGAACGACTGCGTGCAGACGGCATTCCGGCCGTCATCTCCGGTGCAGGACCCACCGTCATGGCGCTGGCCGACGCGGGGACCGCCGAC
This sequence comes from Streptomyces adustus, assembly GCF_009377175.1. Classification (GTDB taxonomy): domain Bacteria; phylum Actinomycetota; class Actinomycetes; order Streptomycetales; family Streptomycetaceae; genus Streptomyces; species Streptomyces adustus. The sequence goes on along the minus strand of NZ_VJZD01000066.1, from coordinate 2,762 downwards.
AAGGTCGAGCAGCTGGCCGGTACCGGCTGGGCTGCGAACCGGCTGAGCCTTGATCTCCAGGGAGCGAGCGTGCTGCCGCTTGCGCCCTGAGACACGGTTGCCGGATTTCGAGAGGGGGAATGTTTGTTGGATCCGGTAGTGTTAACCTCAAGTCTGCACCCGACCCCACCATGGCGAGGTGCTTCGTGTCCCCGTCCGGGACCAACATTCTTCCGGGAGCTCCCCAAGCCGCACTGCGTTCCGTACGTCGTATCTGGGCAGTACGCCGTACACGGGTGCTGAGCGGATAACAGGGCACGCTCCGGAATCGGCGCAACCACGCCGCGTGACACAGACACAGACAGTCCGTGCCACGGCTTCCTGGAAGCGCCATCACCAGAAATTCCTCTTCCGCCGCTTTGGCGGACCACCGCCCCGGCACGGTCCACACAGACGGGACCACTGCCGGACAGCACAACCGGTCGCCGAGCCAGACAGGCCGACGTCCGCTCCAGGGAAGGACCCTTCGTGAGCGACACCACCGATCTGATGGGCGCACGTGTCGAGGAGACCGCTGCCGCGCCCGCCACGGACGCCTCCGCGCCTGCCGCCGGTGCCGGCTCCCGGCGGCGCCGCGGTACCGGCCTCGAGGGCATGGTGCTGGCAGAGCTGCAGCAGGTCGCATCCGGCCTCGGCATCAGGGGCACCGCGCGTATGCGCAAGAGCCAGCTGATCGAGGTCATCAAGGAGGCGCAGGCAGGGGGTACCTCTCAGGCCGCTCCGGCGAAGACCGCCGAGTCCGCCGCCGAGACCAAGCCGAAGCGCCGGGCCACCTCGAAGGCGCGTACGGGCGACGATGCCCCCGCCGAGAAGAAGGCCGAGGCTTCCGCGGACCAGGCCGAGAAGGCCGTGGCCCAGCAGCAGATCGAGATCCCCGGCCAGCCCGCGGCCGACGACACCGCCGTCGAGCGCCGCCGTCGGCGTGCCACCGCCGACGCGGGCAGCCCGGCGACGGGCGGCACCGAGACGATCGCCGCCGAGGCCAAGGGCGAGCCCAGGTCCGAGACCTCCGCGCAGTCGCAGGGCGACGCCGGTGACGGTGCCGAGGGCCGCCGCCGCGACCGCCGTGAGCGCGGCCGTGACCGTGACCGCCGGGGCAAGGAAGACCAGCAGGGCGGTCAGCCGCAGCGTCAGCAGGGTCAGCAGCAGGGCGGCGGTCGACAGGACCGTCAGGAGCGCCAGGACCGTCAGGACCGTCAGCAGCGGGACAACGGCCCGCAGCGCGACAACGGCCCCCAGGACGACGACGACTTCGACGGCGGACGCCGTGGCCGTCGCGGCCGTTACCGCGACCGTCGTGGCCGTCGCGGCCGCGACGAGATCGGCACCGCGGAGCCGCAACTCGCCGACGACGACGTCCTGATCCCGGTCGCCGGCATCCTGGACATCCTCGACAACTACGCCTTCATCCGTACGTCGGGCTACCTGCCGGGCCCCAACGACGTGTACGTCTCCCTCGCCCAGGTCCGCAAGAACGGCCTGCGCAAGGGCGACCACGTCACCGGTGCGGTCCGTCAGCCCAAGGACGGCGAGCGCCGCGAGAAGTTCAACGCGCTGGTCCGTCTCGACTCCACCAACGGCATGGCCCCCGACTCCGGGCGCGGGCGGCCGGAGTTCAACAAGCTGACGCCGCTGTACCCGCAGGACCGGCTCCGTCTGGAGACCGACCCCGGTGTGCTGACGACTCGTATCATCGACCTCGTCGCGCCGATCGGTAAGGGCCAGCGCGGTCTGATCGTGGCCCCGCCGAAGACCGGCAAGACCATGATCATGCAGGCGATCGCCAACGCGATCACGCACAACAACCCCGAGTGCCACCTGATGGTCGTCCTGGTCGACGAGCGTCCGGAAGAGGTCACCGACATGCAGCGGTCGGTCAAGGGCGAGGTCATCTCCTCGACCTTCGACCGTCCGGCCGAGGACCACACCACGGTCGCCGAGCTCGCCATCGAGCGCGCCAAGCGTCTGGTGGAGCTGGGCCACGACGTCGTCGTCCTGCTCGACTCGATCACGCGTCTGGGCCGTGCGTACAACCTCGCCGCCCCGGCCTCCGGCCGCATCCTGTCCGGTGGTGTCGACTCGACCGCGCTCTACCCGCCGAAGCGCTTCTTCGGTGCCGCGCGCAACATCGAGGACGGCGGCTCGCTGACCATCCTGGCCACCGCGCTGGTCGACACCGGCTCGCGCATGGACGAGGTCATCTTCGAGGAGTTCAAGGGCACCGGCAACGCCGAGCTCAAGCTCGACCGCAAGCTCGCCGACAAGCGCATCTTCCCCGCGGTGGACGTCGACGCGTCCGGTACCCGCAAGGAAGAGATCCTGCTCGGCAGCGACGAGCTGGCCATCGTCTGGAAGCTGCGCCGGGTGCTGCACGCGCTCGACCAGCAGCAGGCGATCGAACTGCTCCTGGACAAGATGCGGCAGACGAAGTCGAACGCCGAGTTCCTGCTCCAGATCCAGAAGACGACCCCGATGCCCGGCAACAACGACTGAGGTCGTAGCGACAGGCAGTGACACACGAAGGGCCGCTCCCCGACCGGGGAGCGGCCCTTCGGGCTGTCCGGGGCCGCCCTGCTTCCGGGGCCTCATGCCTGGGCGCCGGTACACGGGCCTCACGCTCGGCCCTGACGCCCGGCCCTCACGCCCGGAGCCCCAGTCTCAGAGTCACGCGCTGCCCGTCGTACGACCGGCCCCGTAGCGCCCGTACGGCCCCTCCCGTGGCC
>NZ_VJZD01000065.1 GCF_009377175.1 Streptomyces adustus | reverse complement strand
GGTTTGGGCAGGGGGTATGCGGTGGTGGTGGCGGAGTGGAAGGTGATGTTGCCCTCTGTCTTGGTGAACAGTTGGTGGACGTGCCCGTTGAGACAGGTGACGGAGGAGAAGCGGCGCAGGAGGGCGATGACCTTGAGGGCGTCGTCGGTGCTCCAACCCCACTGCGGGTACATGGCGAACAGCGGAATGTGGCTGAAGACCACGATGGGGGTGTCCGAGGGCAGTCCGGCGATGTCCTTGCGAACGAAGTCGATCTGGTCGTTGCCGAGGTGGCCGAGCTTCTCCAGGCTCATGGTGTTGACCAGAGCGATGAAGTGCACGCCATGGGTGTCGAAGCTGTACCAGCCGTCGCCGAGCGTGCCCATGCCGAAGGTTCGCCGGTAGGCGCGGCCCGCATCGCCGATCGAGTCATGCTCGCCCGGTACGGTGAAGACGCGGTCTGTCTCCATTCCGGCCATCATCTGCTTGACTTGGTCGAACTGGCCGGCCGTGGACAGGTGGGTCAGATCGCCGCTGTGCATGACGAAGTCCGGCCTGAATCCGAGTGAGTTGACCTGGTTGATCGCTTCGGTGAATGAGCCGACCACGTCCGTGTTCGCCGGCCCCTGGAACCCGATGTGGCTGTCGGAGACCTGTACGAACCGCAGCGCGCCACTTCCCGCCGGGGCAGTCGCGGCGTGGGCGTCCCGGGAGTCCGCGATGTGGCTGATCACCTCCCCGCCGGCCAAGGTCAGTACCACCGCTCCGCCGAACCACCCTGCGTGCCGGATGAGTTGACGTCGAGTCATGCCGTGTTCGGTATCGGACTGACCGGTGTCGTCGGCCGGTGCTCCGTCGTGGCTGTCGTAGTAGTCGGTCATCGGGTCACCTCCACGGTGGCGGTCATGAACGGATGGATGGTGCAGAGGTAGGCGTAGGTGCCGGGCTTGGTGAACGTGTAGCTGTAGGTGGCGTGGGTGGACAGAGCGGCCGATTGCAACGGTCCGCCCGATCCGGCGCTGGTGACGGTGTGGGCGTCGGTGTCCTGGTTGGTCCACGTCACCCTCGTGCCCACTTTGACCTTCAGCGCGGCCGGGGAGAATGCGAAGTTCTTGATCGCCACGGCGTTCCCGGTCACTGGCGCGGCTGATGCGCCCGTGCTCGCATGACTCATGGGCATGGTCATGCTGGGCATCGGCGAGGCACCGGGAGCGGTGCCCGCCGCGTTCCCCGGCTCCGTGGAACCTGGCGTTCCTGCCGCCTGGTGCTGACCCGGACCCGGTGTGATGGCGCCGGCTCCGGTGGACGAGGAATCCGGCGACTGGCCGCATGCGCTGAGGAGCCCCACCGCGCCAACGGTGGCGATGACGGCGACAGCCAGCCCGGCCGCAGCGCGTGATCGCCGGCCGGGTGTGCGAAAGCTCAGGTTCATGGTGTGTCCGTTTCTCTTTGATCAGGCGGAGACGACGGCTGCGCCGGCTGGGCGCACGCGTCCGGGGAAAGTGCGGTGGATGCCGTGTTCACGAGCGTGTGCCGCTCACGGACTCGGCGAACGAGCATGGGAGTTGCCTCGCATCGACCGCTCGCCTCGACGCACCTCGGCGGCGCACTGCCCTTGCGCACCGCGAAGGTGCAGGCAGCATGCGGCAGTTCCCCCTACGGGGAGCCGACAGCGACTCGGGGCCGGTCGGCGGTGACCGTACGCCGAGAGCCGCGTAGAGCCGTCGCCGTGGTACGCGCTGGGCTGCGCGGGGGCACCGGCTTCGATCCACGGTGCGGGGTGAGCGTGGTCGGAGCCAGAAGCATGTACGTGGCGTGGTTCGAGCACCTCTGATCCCTCCCTTGTCGCGCGGGGCATCGATGAGGAATTGCGTTACGGCGGTGCTTTTGTCCGACTCCACGGACAGTGGGGGTCCCACGGTTCGATGGATATGCATTTTTGTGAGACCTCTTGGTGTCGCCGCAGATCAGCCGCCATCCCCGGGCGCCGCGCGTACCTGGACCCGGCGATGCCGTAAGGACCGTGGGGACATATCACCTATGACGCCCACGAAGCGTCACCTGGGCTGCACCGTGCGTCACGGTATGAGGCAGTTTGTGTGCAATGATCGTGCTATGCCCTGGAGTCTCCGAAAACGCGGTCCAAGGACCGATCCGGATCGCTCCGCGCACCGTGTCTCTGGTAAAGGGACCCTTTCGACCGCAGATGAGGAACTGCTCCGCACTCTGTACGCGGAGCACGCAGGGGCCCTCTTCCACTACGTGCTGCGACTGACCTCGGGAGATTGGCAATGGGCGGAGGATGTGGTGCAGGAGACGCTGCTGCGAGCGTGGCAGCATCCCGGCGCGTTCGACCCCGCACGCGGCCCGGCCCGGGCATGGCTGTGTACGGTCGCCCGGCACCTGGTGATCGATGCCCACCGGGCCCGGCAGGCCAGGCCGACCGAGGTCGGCGGCGAGGCGCTGGAGCGAGTCGCCGAGCAGGCTCCGGGCGGGGACGAGATCGAACAGGCACTGCAGAGCTGGGCGGTTGCCGACGCTGTCCGGACGCTGTCCCCGGACCACCGCGCCGTCCTGCTGGAGACCTACTACCGGGGCCGGACCATGGCGGAGGCCGCACGGGTGCTGGGCATCCCGCTGGGCACCGTGAAGTCGCGGACGTACTACGCGCTGCACGCCCTGCGGCTGGCGCTGCGGGAACGGGGCCTCGAGCCATGACCGTGGCCTGCAGGAGGTGGCGACCATGAGCACGGAGCGCGACGCCCTCCGGCTGGCGCTGGGAGGATACGTCCTGGGCACGCTGCCCCCGGCCGAAATGGAACAGGTCCGCGCCCACCTCGCGGAATGCGCCGAATGCCAGGCCGAACACACCCAGCTGGCGGGACTGCCCGCGCTGCTGGCAACGGTGACCGAAGCCGAAGCATCAGGCCAGGGGGTGCCGGCCGCCGGCGAGAACCTGGCCGACCGGCTGGTGGCGCGGGCAGCCGAGAGCGCTCAGGGCTCCTCGCCCGCACGGGCCGCCGTGTCTGCGGTGCCGCAGCCGGGTGTACTGGAGGGGCTGCTCCATCAGGCCGCGGCCCGGCGCCGCAGGACCTGGCGTCTGCAGCTGGCCGGCGCCGGCGCCTCGCTGACGTTCCTCGCGGCAGCGGTCGGCGGCACATGGCTGGCGGCTGTCGGCTCCGTGAGCAGTCAGGCCACGCCGCCCGGGCCGACCGCGCCGACTGCCTGGCGCACGTTCTCGGGAAGCGATACCACCACCGGCGTCTCCGCCTCGGTGAAGGTCTCGCCCTCTGCCTGGGGCAGTGTCGTGCAGGTCACCGCCAAGGGGGCACCCGCCGGAATCACCTGCCGACTCCAGGCGGTCGGACCCGGCGGAGCCAGAGCGGACGGCGCTACCTGGCGTGCAGGCGAATACCCTCCCGGCACCACGATTCCAGGGGCGGTCGCCATGTCCCCTGACGCCATCAAGCACTTCGAGATCCTCTCAGGCAGCGGCCAGAAGCTCGTCACAATCCACGCGTGAAGCGAGAAGAGTCCACGCGCCCCCTTCGTCGCGGAGGACTCCTGACGCACCGACCCACTCCTCGCGTCCCGGCGCGGCCTGCGGGAAACGTGAGTCGTCCGCGGCAGTGCCGCCCGCGGCGCACCCTTGGCGCCCGCTCACTGCCCCTGACGTAACCAGGGCTGTCCCACGCGTCCCCGGGGCCGGTCAGGTACTGCGGGTGCTTCGCCGGCACTGTCTGTCAGCGGAGGACTGTGTCGGCACCAGGGCAGTTTTTCTGCGGCTCGGTCGCGGGGCTCAGGCCCGCGACCGTCACCCGGCTTGCGGGCACCGGCAAGCCGGCCACCACGCAGGGCCCCGGGTCCTGCCCATGACGCGCTCCGGTAGAGGCGAGTGAGCCCAGCCGGGGCCCCCGACATTGACGCGAACCGCAAGAAGTACAACAAAAGGGTCGAATCGCTCGAACCGTTCGGTGTGCGTCGCCCGTGGAACTGAATGAGCGCGCCATACAGGCTCCGGCCTACCGACAGAGTCCCGAAGTCGTTGGCGGGGCTCCCCGTTCCGGTCTCCGCACATCCACAGAAAAGCCAGAAGGCCATGTTTGCAACCGATTCCCGCAGCCCGAGTCCACTGCTCGACCGGCCCTGCCGCCACGAGGCGCTGCTCACCCTGCCCGCGCAGAAGGCGCACGTCTCCGCCGCTCGTCACTTCGCGGGCGATCTGCTGGAGACCTGGAGCGTGCCCACAGGCGATCGGGACTCCGCTGTTCTCATCGTCGACGAACTCGCCGCCAACGCCGCCCAGTACGGCCGCGAGCGCATGACCGTGCTGCTCGCCCTGGACGACGGCACCCTGCACATCGTGGTCACTGACTCCGGCATGGCCGTGGAGCGTCATCGCCCCGACATGGCCCCCGACGAACACGGCCGAGGCACCGGCATCGTCCAGTACCTCGCTCAGTCGACCGAGATCCACCAGACACGCGGCGGCCGCGAAGTCCGCGCCTGCCTCAGGTGCTCGCGATGACCGGGCCGGACGTCGCGCACGAGTCGAGTCCCTCTGCTGGGGCCGGCACCGGAGCCCAGCGTCGGGTCACCAGGGGCACGTGCAGCGTCGGGGCACCCGACGACCTCGCCGAGCGAGCCTTCGCGACCCACAGGCCCTGCCCCGTCGACGGCTGCCCAGACCTGGTCCAGGTACCCATGCGGTCCGCGGGACACCCACCGGCCCGACGCCACGACATGGTGCCATGTCAACGCTGCGGCACCGGCCCCTGCGTACCGGCAGAGGTGTCCGGCATGCACGTCACCCCGGACAGCGGCGAGGGCATCACCTTCCCGCCCCCGCAGGAGGTGTACGCGAATGCACCAGACCTACGCCGCGAGATGCACCGAGTGCTCGCTCTCGGGGCCGAACGCGACGGCCGTGCGGCCAGGCCCGTCACCGGCCCCCCGGTCGACGCGCGGACCGCCGAACGCGTCTGGCTGCTGCGCCGCGCAGCCCTCATGGACCGGATGGCCCTGGACAAACCCGGCCCGGTCGCGGCCGCCGCAGAAACCGCCGAGCAACTCGTCCAGCACGACCGCCGCCACCCCGACCTGGTGGCGGGTCCGCACTCCCCGGACGCGATCGCACTCGCCGTCGACCACCGCCTCTACGTCCGTCAGGAGTACGCCGCCTGGACGGCCGCCGGGCGCCCCGGAATCTGAACCGACCCCAACCCGACCAGGAGCAGGACGCATGACCAGCAAGGACATCGACACCCGGCACGCTCGCGCGGTAGCCGACCCGCTCCACTCGTCTCGCCTCACATGCCCGACAGCCCTGCGTGAACTTCACGCGGGCCGGCGACAAGTACCTCCACGCCAGGGAAAGTTGATGAACGCACCGTGGCAGAACGCGAAGCCCCATCGGCAGTTCCACGTACCCGAACGTGGTTGCTCCCAAGTACAGCGGCTGGGCGTCCATCCGTCGCAAACGCCCCCGCACGCTCCGCCGGCCGGGCAGCCGACGGCGGTGGCCATGCAGGTCACAGGCGCAGAACTGCACCCCGCCGTACGCCTGATGCCGATCGAGCTCCCGGCGGGTGCGGCGGCCACGGGCACCGAACTCACGTGTAAGGCCGTACTGGACGACGTCGTGGGAATCTCCCGATGGCGCGGTCGGCGGACACCGGCGCAACCGCCGTCCTCGGTACGCCGGGAAACCACCTGCCGGACGCCCGCGCACGAGACCGCGGGCACGGACGCCGGCTTGCCCGGCCAACCCCTGCGAATCTCCTTCCGCGACGACGAATGCCTGCCATCCGTCGCTGTAGCACCGCACCGGGTCGCGGACATCGACCGTCTCCACCAGTGGGGTGTCCCGGCCGAGTGCGGCGCGGTCGCGAGCGGAACGCTTCCTTGGGCAGCCGCCCGAGCTCTGCGCGCGCCGCACGAGAGGCCAGGGCATGCTCAGGGCAGCAGGACCCGATACGCCCCGGGCGCCGCCACGCAGGAACAAACAGCACGGATCGCCGAGGCAGATATGAAGGCCGACGCGTTCGAAGGGGTGGTGTGACGATGTTCCGCAACGGCCTGGAGCCCTGGCACCTGCTGATCCTGGTCGCGGTGGTGGTCTTGATCTTCGGATCGAAGAAACTACCCGACACGGCCCGCGCGCTGGGCAAGTCCATGCGGATCCTCAAGAGCGAGACCGAGGCCATGAAGGGCGACAGCACCTCGAACGAGCCACGGCCCGAGCCTGAACTGGGACCGCGGACGGCCCCGGGCGCTCCCGAAGACACCGCCACCGCCCGCACCGCGCCCACGGACAGCACGACCAGCCACTGAGACCGAGCCCGGTCCAGCGCCCCCGGCTCTTCCCCGCACGAGACGCTGCCCGAAGCCTCCCGGCCGGCTCACCTCTCGCGCCGTCGGACCGCCCACGTCGTTGTCCGCGGTACGGCCGACGTCCTGGCCGGAGCAGCGCTGCTTCTGGCCCGAGCGCAGCGCGGAACAGTGGATGGCCTGACGGCCTTCGTGGGCCGCCCGCCCTCGGGCAGGGCAGATCAGCTCGCGGTAAGTGGTGCCGACCTGGACCAACTGCCTCCTGGACGCGCGACCGGCCGCAACCGGCGCCGTGACGAGCTCGCTCCCCACCGAGCGACGGAGACGATCAAGTACGGACGCAGGCCGGCCGCCTCCGGTCTGCCGCACGAGATGAGGACGCGGCGTGCCCCAGCCAGCCCGCAACAACAAGCAGCACCCCGAGGGACGGATGCCGCTCGCGGAGCACCTTCGTGAGCTCCGCAACCGGCTGGCCAAGGCCGTCCTTGCCATCCTGGTCGTCACCATCGCCGCGGCCTTCCACTACAAGGGAATCATCAACTTCTTCACCAGGCCGGTGCTGCACTCGGTCGGCTGCCCGACGGACTTCGCCCATCTGGCCAGGCATACCCCGGGCACCGCCTGCGCGCGGATCACGATCAACGGTCTGCTCGCGCCCTTCACCCTGGCGTTGAAGGTGTCCCTGATGGCCGGCGTCGTGCTGGCCTCGCCGGTATGGCTGTACCAGTTGTGGGCCTTCGTTGCCCCCGGCCTGCACAAGCACGAGCGGAAATATGCCTACGCGTTCGTCGGCGCAGGCGTCCCGCTGTTCTTCGGCGGCGCCCTCTTCGCCTACAAGGTGCTGCCCACGACCGCGAAGGTGTTGATCGGCTTCACCCCGCACGGGGTGCAGAATCTGCTGCCCCTGGATGATCTGCTCAACCTCGTCACCCGCATGGTGGTCGTCTTCGGCCTCTCCTTCGAGATGCCACTGCTTCTGGTGATGCTGAACCTCACCGGAGTGCTGTCCGGCCGGCGGATGCTCGCCAGGTGGCGCGGCATGATCGTGGGAATCACGGCCTTTTCGGCTGTGGCAACGCCGAGCACGGACCCCCTGACCATGCTGGCGCTGGCCGCGCCGATCTGGATGCTCTATTTCTCCGCCGTTGTCTTTTCGCTTCTCAACGACCGGCGCAAGGCCCGAAGAGCGGCAGAGGGACCCGGCGACGACGAGGCCTCCGACCTCGACCTCACACCGCAGGACATCGGCGAAGTGGAATCGGTGTCCGCCAGCCACGCCCTGCCCACGCAACCGAATACTGACGACGCCCGCGCGACAGGTAAGACGGTGCAGTGAGTCAGTTCCTGGAACTACTGGAGCATTCACTGATGCGATTCGTCGCCGACGGCGAACCGGGATCTCTGTAGGTCAGCCCGCAGGGCCATTTTGTGGCCGTCGCAAGTCAGTGGGACGGCGATTGGGGCCATTGACCGCGGGACAGGTCGTGGTCGAGCAGTCGGTCGCTGACGTCGCCCTTGTAGAGGGTGTCCGAGCCGAACTCATCACCGAAGTGCTCCGCCTGCCCGTCTCGGTGCGCAGGAAGTCCCGCAGAGGAGTCCGCATGACATCCGAGCAGACACTCTGCCCGGCTCGCCTCGAACGTGTACCAGAGGTCTTGGAAGTCATGTCTTGTGCTCACCCATGTCAGACGCGTGGGGCGCGGGTCCTTCCGGAGTCCGCCAGCCGGCAGCGTCGTGCCTGCTGAGCAAGACCGGCAGACACCAAGCTACGTGCGCGGCGGACCAATCGCCCGCCCCCCACCTCATCCCGTGGATCCATGCACCCAGGCGTTTACGCGGTGCCACTTGGAGCTTCCGTCTGAGCTCGACCGATCCACGCGTCGCCGAGAGGTAAGAACCGGCAGGGTGAGAGCCTGACGGCATCGACCGGGGCCTCGGCCTCTTCCCTCGACTCAGCCGACCAAGCCGTGTGCACCGTCAGTTCTCCGACGGGATCCGCGCGGCGATCTCCCTTGCCAGCCGGTCCGCCTGCACCGACATACTCCCACCCTCCTGCGTGACCGCCACCAGCAGCGCGAGCAGATCGTGCGCCTCCTCCAGCGTCAGCTCAGCCAGACGCTGCGCCGTGTCCGCGAGTGGCGCAAACAGGGTGGAGTCCCCATCGAGCGGGTCGTAGTCGTCCATGATCTGGGCAGCGTACCCACCAGACCCAAGGTCACGCCCAACCCCGGGTTCGCCCGCACCGTAGGCATGCGAGGCTCCGGCCGGGACGGTCCCGGCCGGAGCCTCGCGAAAAGGGGGTGTGGCCGTGAAGGGCGGTCGCCTGCGCGGCGAAAGGCTCCATGAGGCTTCAGCCGAACGATCGTCCTCATGGGCGAGAGGTGAGGCCCGGGGACACTGTCCCCGCAGCTACTGCAGGGGCAGCTGCGCTGCCCCGCGGCACGCGGTGCGGGGCATGGGCAGCAGTCCGCCAAGAGCATGCAATTCCGGGCGCGCCGCCATGAATAGGGGCTGTTGCGACTGCGATCACCGGCCGGCGATCACCGGCCGCTGGCCGGGGTGCGGGTCAGTGGCGGTCGGCGCGGCGGCCGTACCCCAGGACCCATCGTCGACAAAACCGCCGCGGTCGTTGCGCAGCGTCGCGGTCGTTGTTCCCCACGTACGCGCGGCAGTCCCGGCACAGGTCACTCCAGGTGTCGCAGCCGTCACCGGTGTGGATACGGACCGTGGCGCGGCCGACCAGACGGTAGCCGTCGAAGGTGTGGGTGTGGCCGGACTCGTCCAAGAGACGCGAACCGAGGGCACGACTTCCCTCATTCGCGATAGCCACGATCCAGCAGAATCCCCCGAAGCGATCAACCACCGTTCTACACAGCAGGGGTTGACATGCAGCGCCGCGCAACACAGCCTTTGGCAACGTTGTCATTCCGGCTTGGTACAGGATTGCGGTGCGGGCGGCTAGCACCGATTTTTGATGGGACGTCACACATGCCAGATCAGTCGGGTTCGTCGCGCCATCCGTCGCGTCGGACCGTCATCACCACGGGTACGAGCCTGCTGGCCGGATTCGGCCTCAACTCGGCGCTGCCCGTGTCGACCGCCGCTGCCGCCCCCACCGGCGCACCAGTCCACCCCTCCGCCGTCGGCGAACTGGCCCTCTACAGGCCCGTCTCGGTCTCCTCGACCGCCTACGCCGCCACACCCGGTTCCTTCGTGGTCGACCGCCTCTCCTCCCCCCGTGTCCGGGGCAGCGGCTGGCGTGCCGAGGACGGCGACCCGCAGTGGATAGCCGTCGACCTCCAGGCGGCCTGCGACGTCAACCGGGTCAGCCTGACTTTCGAGGCAGCCGCCTCCGACCCGGTGTACACGCCGCCCACCACGGGCAACGTGCACAGCGGCACCAAGGGTGACGAGATCCAGTCGAGCTACTCGCTGGTCTTCGTGGTCGAGACGTCCCTGGACGGCAAGTCCTGGATCACCGTGCACCGCACCACGGCGGGCACCGGCGGCGTCGTGGACATCCAGCTCTCCAGCCCCGTGGCGGCGCGCTGGGTACGCATGACCTCCCAAAAGCGCTCCAGCCCGCTGCCCCTCGGCCTCAACGGTTTCGAGGTCTACGGCATCGCCAGGGGCAAACGCCCCGCTGCCACCGGCTGGACCGACTGGGGCACTCAGCACGGCGAGGCGCCCAGACTGGCCATCGCCGATGACGGGACCGTCCCCGTGGAGTCGGGCTGGCGGCTCACCATGGACGACTGGGCCGGCGCGGACGGCGCAGCTCTGTCGAAGACGTCCGTCGACACCAGCACATGGCTGCCCGCGACCGTTCCGGGCACCGTGCTCGGCTCGCTCGTGGAGCAGGGCAAACTGCCTGACCCGGTGGCGGGCTTGAACAATCTGCGCATCCCGGAGGCGCTGTCGCGCCACTCCTGGTGGTACAAGCGGGACTTCGCGCTGCCGCGCGGCCTGCGCACGGGCGCAGGCCGCCACGTCTGGCTGGAGTTCGACGGCGTCAACCACAAGGCCGAGGTGTGGCTCAACGGCGAGCCGGTGGGCGATCTGACTTACCCGTTCGCCCGTGCCGCGTTCGACGTCACCCGGCAGCTCGCGCCGAGCGGCGACAACGCACTCGCGGTGAAGATCACGCCGATGCCGGTCCCCGGCAGCCCCGGTGACAAGGGTCCCCTGGGCGAGTCGTGGGTGGACGCCGGCGCGCAGCAGATGAACCTCAACTCCCCTACCTACCTGGCGTCCTCGGGATGGGATTGGATGCCGGCCGTCCGTGACCGCGCGGCAGGCATCTGGAATCACGTCCGACTGCGGTCGACCGGGCACGTCGTCATCGGTGACCCGCGTGTGGACACCGTGCTGTCCGCGCTGCCGGACGTGTCGGTGGCCGAGGTGACCGTGGTCGTACCGATCCGCAACGCCGACATCGCCGACCGTGAGGCGACGGTCACCGCGTCCTTCGACGACGTGCGCATCTCGAAGACCGTCAACGTGAAAGCGGGTGAGAGCATCGATGTCGTCTTCGCTCCCGACGCCTTCCGGCAGTTGAAACTGCACAACCCCAAGCTGTGGTGGCCGAATGGCCTGGGCGACCCCGATCTGCACGACCTCACGCTCACCGCGTCGGTGGGCGGCCAGGAGAGCGACCGGCGCACCACTCGCTTCGGCATCCGCCAGTTCGGCTACGAGTACGAAGTGCCGCTCGCGTTCACCTCCTCCGGTGACTCCTACACGCAGACTGTGGCCTTCGATCGGCAGCACGCCCGGTACGTCCGCATCAGATGCCTGACCCGGGCGACCTCCTGGGGCAGCTCCCTGTGGACCCTGTCCGTGGGCGACAGCACACGGCCCGGCACCGACCTCGCGCTACATGCGGCAGCACAGGCGTCCAGCACCGATCAGGGCAGCAACGGCGCGGCCAACGTCACCGACGGCGACGCAGGCACCCGTTGGTCCTCCTCGTTCGAGGACGACCAGTGGATCCGCATCGATCTCGGCTCCCCCCAGTCCTTCGACCGGGTCGACCTCACCTGGGAACAGGCGTACGCCAAGACCTTCGTGGTCCAGGTCTCCTCGGACGACTCGGACTGGACCGACGTGAAGTCGGTGGACAACGGCGCCGTGCCATTGCCGTTCAACAACGGCAATGCCAGCCTCCAGGTCGAGGACTTCGACCAACAGACCGCGCGCTATGTCCGTCTCAACTGTGGCTTGCGCAACAGCAGTTGGGGAAACTCGCTGTGGTCCTTCGGCGTCGTCGACCGGGGTGACCCCGGCACCGATCTCGCTCTGCGGCAGCAGGCTACCGCTTCCACCGAGGAGTCCGGCCACCCGGCTTCGCACGCCACCGACGGCGACCCGAGCACCCGCTGGTCCTCCGCCTACGAGGACCACCAGTGGATCCAGGTGGATCTCGGGTCTGCACGGAAGTTCGACCGTGTCGCCGTCGTCTGGGAGACCGCGTACCCGAAGACGTACACGATCCAGGTGTCCGACGATGGCGAGAAGTGGACCGACGTCAAGTCCGTATCGAACACGCCGGATCCGCTGAAGATCAGCGTCAACGGTGTGCGCGTGCTGGCCCGCGGCGGCAACTGGGGCTGGGACGAACTGCTGCGCCGGATGCCGGCGGAGCGCATGGACGCGGCCGTGCGCATGCACCGCGACATGAACTTCACCATGATCCGCAACTGGGTCGGCAGCAGCGACCGGGAGGAGTTCTTCGCCGCCTGCGACCGGCACGGCATCCTGGTGTGGAACGACTTCCCCAACGCGTGGGGCATGGACCCGCCAGACCACGCGGCGTTCAACTCGCTCGCCCGCGACACCGTGCTGCGCTACCGCATCCATCCGAGCGTGGTGGTCTGGTGCGGAGCCAACGAGGGCAACCCTCCGGCCGCCATAGACAAGGGAATGAGCGAGGCAGTGCAGCAGCAGGCGCCCGGCCTGCTGTACCAGAACAACTCAGCCGGCGGGATCATCACGGGCGGGGGCCCCTACGGCTGGGTGGAGCCGGAAAAGTACTTCGACCCCATGACGTACGGCAGCCGTGACTTCGGCTTCCACACCGAGATCGGCATGCCCGTCGTCTCCACCGCCGCCAGCATGCGCAACCTCGTGGGCGACGAGCCGGAGTGGCCCATCAAGGGCGCGTGGTATTACCACGACTGGAGCGAACGCGGGAATCAGGCGCCGCAGAATTACAAAGCGGCCATCGAGGCCCGCCTCGACGCGGCTGGCGACCTGGACGACTTCGCCCGCAAGGCGCAGTTCGTCAACTACGAGAACACCCGCGCCATGTTCGAGGCGTGGAACGCCAACCTGTGGGACAACGCGTCCGGCCTGATGCTGTGGATGTCCCACCCTGCCTGGCACAGCACGGTCTGGCAGACGTACGACTACGACTTCGACGTCAACGGCACCTATTACGGCGCCCGTTCGGCCTGCGAGCCGCTGCATGTGCAGGCCGATCCAGTCGAGTGGCAGGTCATCGCGGTGAACCACACTGCGGCCGACCTGCACGGTGCCACCGTCACCGCGCAGCTGTTCGACCTGTCCGGCCGCCGGCTCGGCGGGACCAGGACGGCCCGCGTGGACGTGTCGCGGGCGGACACCACCAAGGCGTTCACTGTCGCATGGACGGACGATCTTCCGGACCTGCACCTGCTGCGGCTGACCCTGGAGGACTCCCGCGGCAGGCATCTGTCACGGAACACCTACTGGCGCTACCGCAACCCCTCGGACCTGCGGGCCCTCAACAAGGCGAAGGCGGTGAAGCTGACCGGCGCGATCACACAGAGGTCGCGCTCCGGGCACCGCCAGGAGCTGACGGCGGTCGTCCGCAACCATGGCTCGGCGGTCGCCGCCATGGTCCGGCTGTCGCTGCTGGAGGACACCGACGGCCGCCGGGTGCTGCCCACGCTCTACAGCGACAACTACCTGTGGCTGCTGCCCGGCGAGTCCCGCACAGTGCAACTGTCCTGGCCGGAGGGCGCGTGCTCGTCACGGCACCCCGTGCTGACGGCCGAGGCGTACAACAGCCCTGTCATGACGCTGCGCGGCTGACCCGCGCCGTGTCCCCGGCCCGGCCACCCACGCCCGGGCCGGGGACACGGCATCATCCCGTCGGTCAGGGGCTGTTCCGTCCGGACGGTCGTCCCGGGCGACTCGCGCAGCACGCTGCCACAGCCAGGCCACTGACCGCAACGTTCGGCCGCGACACAGCTCTGCTCTGTCCACCCAACCGAGCTGTTCTTTAACGGCCTGCCCCAGCGAACTATTCGCCCTAATGTTGGCTGATGCGTTCACACCAAATTGACCGACCGGCCGATCTCGACGTGGTCCGTGAGTCCTATGACCAGGTGGCCGACAACTACGCCGAAATGGTGGCGACCACAGGAATGGGCGACATCCGTCGCCACCCCTGGCTCAAGGCATCGATCGACACTTTCGCCGACACCGTGAGCGAACTCGGGCCCGTCCTCGACGTCGGCTGCGGGCCCGGAACGGTGACCGCCTACCTCGCCGAACGCGGACTCGACGTGTCCGGAGTCGATCTCTCGCCCCGCATGATCGAAAACGCCCGCCGTCTGTATCCGCACTGCCGCTTCAGCGTCGCCTCCGCCACGGACCTCAGCCTCGAAGAGGCGTCCTTCGTCGGCGTACTCGGGTGGTGGTCACTGTTCAACCTCCCGCGCAACATCCTTCCTCAGGTCCTCGGGCTGTTCGCGCGGGCCCTGAAGCCGGGCGGACACCTCATCACCGGAACGCACGTCGGCGACGAGGACGCGGTGCGCACGGAGGCCTACGGAGGTGTGCCCGTCCACTGGACGACGCACAAATGGCGGCCGGAACAGTTCGTCGGCCTGATCGAGCAGGCCGGACTGCGCCCCGTCGCCGAACTCCTGCTCCCAGCAGATCAGTTCAGCGGCCCGGGTCTGGTCGTCATGGCCGAGCGCCCTGCCTGAGGCTAGACGTCATTTCCGTTGGTGAGCCGGCGGTGACATCTGAGGGTCGCTGCGAAGGCGGGGAAGTGGTCCGGCTTTCGCTCGTAGCGGCAGTGGAGACGTCGGCAGCCGGACAGCCGGGACACCGTCCGTTCCACGCCCCAACGGTGCTGGCCCAGGCGTTGGGACGACTCGACGCCCTTGCGGGCGAGGCGGTGCCGGATGCCACGGGAAGACAGCCAGCGCCACAGATGCAGGTAGTCGTATCCCGTGTCCCCGTGTGGTTTGCCGGGCCTGCGGCGCCGTGGCCGCGACCCGAGCGGATGGGTGGGATACCGCGGACCAGAGGGATCAGGGCCTTGCTGTCGTGGAGGTCGGCGGCGGAGATGCCGACCGGCAGGGGCAGTCCCTGGCGGTCGACGATGAGGTGGATTTTCGATCCCTTCTTGCCGCGGTCGATCGGATTCAGTCCTGTCAGCTGCCCCCTTTGAGGGCCCGGACGCTGACGGAGTCGATCGCGCACCTTGACCAGTCCAGGTCGCCCAGGGCGCCGAGTTCGTCCAGCACCAGGCGGTGGAGCTTGGCCCACACCCTGGCCTCGGTCCACTCGGTGAACCGACGGAAGGCTGTGACTCCCGACAGCCCGAAGCCTGGGAGGAGTTGGGTCCAGGTGCAGCCCGAGGTGGCGTCGTTCTCTCGACGAGCGGCTGCATCATGATGGGCCTCAGCGAGGGCTGACCGACGCCGTCGGACGACCGGTCGACAAGGAAAGCGGGCCTGCCGTCTCCGGCGGACCCGCTGTTCGGCTCTCCGGCATCTCCGCTGTCTCCGCCCCCGAGGAACTCGGGCCGAAGTGTCAACACCGCTTGTCGGCAGGCATGATGGGGCCGTCGGCACCCTGCCACAGGGCGACCAGCGCCGTGAGAGGCTGCGAGAGATGGAGAGCGCGTGTCACGCCAGGTACTGACGGTCCGCCCCGACGGATCCGGCGGCTTCCGCACGATCGGTGAAGCGCTCGCGAGGGCGCGCAGCGGTGCGGTGATCAGCGTGGGGCCCGGGACCTACGAGGAGAGCCTCGTCGTCGGCACCCGGGTGACCATCGTCGCCGAACAGTCGCGGGGCACGGTGGAGATACGCCCCCGGCGCGGCAGTGTGGTCAGCCTGCGCGCCGACGCGGTGATGCTCACCGACCTGGTGCTGCGCGGCCGGGACGAGGACCTGCCCGTCGTGGACGCGGTCCGCGGCCAGGCGGCGATGGAAGGCTGCGACGTGACCGGCTCCGCGTGGACGGCCGTCCTCGCCCGGGAGACCGGTTCGCTGGCCATGCGCGACTGCCGGATCAGCAACGGTGCGGGGGCCGGGGTGGTCGTCACCTCGGCCGTGGAGAGCTCGCTCGAGTCCTGCACCGTGGAGCATCTGGGCACGTCCGGCGTGGTCATCGGCGAGCGCGGCCGGGTCACGGTGCGCGGCTGCACCGTGCGCGACGCGCGGGCCAACGGGATCCTGGCCAACGGCGACGCCCAGGGGTCCGTCGAGGACTGCGACATCTCCGCCACCGACCAGCCGGCCGTGGCGCTGGAGGGCCTCTGCACCACCCGCGTGCTGCGCACGGTCGTCCACGACGTGGCGATCGGGGTGCTGGTGAGCAGTGCCTCCCGCACCGTGCTGGAGGACATCAGGGTCACCGCGACCACCGGTCCGGCCTTCGTCGTGTCGCAGGGCAGCGACCCGCTGCTGCGCCGCTGCCGCACTGCCCGCACGACGGGCAACGGCCTGCTGGTCACCGACCGGGGGCGCGGCACCTACGAGGACTGCTGGCTGGACTCCTCCCAGGCGCCCGCGCTGCGGGTGGCCGGCTCCGGCTCGCCGTCGCTGGCCTCGCTGACGGTACGGGACTGCGCCGCCCCGGCCGCTCTGCTGCTGGAGGAGGAGTCCACCGCCGAGCTCGACCGGGTGGAGGTGGTCGACGCGGCGGGCGCCGGGATCCGGATCGCGACCGGCGCCAACCCGATGATCCGCCGTGCCCGGATCAGCGGTGCGGGCGGCAACGGCGTCGAGGTCGTCAAGGACGGCCGGGGCCGGCTGGAGGACAGCGAGATCGCCCGGACCGGCGCGGCGGGTATCCATGTGGAGAGCGCGGGCAACCTCTACGTCGGCGGCACCACCCTGCTCGCGCCGACCGCCGCGGGCCTGTCCGTGGGCACGGACGGGACCGTCACGGCTCGCGACTGCGAGATTCGCGAGGCCGGTGCCGACGGCGTGGTCGTCGAGGCGGACGGTGAACTGACCGGCGCCCGGCTCCAGGTCGTCGGCGCCCCGGAGTGCGGCGCCGTGATCCGGCAGGGCGGGCGGGCCGCGCTCAACGGGTGCACCCTGGCCGGCAGCGGCAAGGACGGACTGCGGGTGGAGACCACCCTGCCGGTGTCCGTCGTCAACTGCACGGTCCGCGACAACGCGGGCAGCGGCCTGGTCCAGTCCCAGCCCGGCGACCGGCTGGCGGTGGAAGGCCTCACCACCAGCGGCAACGGCCGTCGCGACGCCTGGGGATACGGCGACGCCGAGGGCACCGACCCGGCAGGCACCACGCCGGACGGCGCGGACGCGCCCGAGCAGAGCGGTCCCCTCGCCGAGCTGGAGGCGCTGATCGGACTGTCCAACGTCAAGCAGCAGGTCCGCACCCTCGTCAACCTCACCCAACTCGCCCAGCGTCGGGCCCAGTTGGGCATGTCGGCACCGCCGATGAGCCGCCACCTGGTGTTCTCCGGCCCGCCCGGCACCGGCAAGACCACCGTCGCCCGCCTCTACGGCACCGTCCTGGCCCAGCTGGGCGCGCTGCGCTCGGGGCACCTGGTCGAGGTCTCGCGCGCCGATCTCGTCGCCCAGGTCATCGGCGGCACCGCCATCAAGACCACCGAGACCTTCAACAGGGCGCTGGGCGGGGTGCTGTTCATCGACGAGGCCTACACCCTGACCGCCGACGGCGGACGTTCGGGACCCGACTTCGGACGGGAGGCCGTGGACACCCTGCTGAAACTGATGGAGGACCACCGCGAGGACGTGGTGGTCGTCGCGGCCGGCTACTCGGGGGAGATGCAGTCCTTCCTCAACAGCAACCCCGGGCTGGCCTCCCGCTTCTCGCGGACCGTGGAGTTCGAGAACTACGCGGTGCACGAGCTGGTGGCCATCGTGGAGAGCATGTGCGCCCGGCACCAGTACGAGCTGGGCGAGGGCGCCGGCGCCGCGCTCGCCCAGCACTTCGACCGCATGCCCAAGGACGCCGCGTTCGGCAACGGCCGCGCCGCCCGCCAGGTGTTCGAGGAGATGGTCGACCGGCAGGCCGTACGGCTGGCCACGCAGCCCGAGGTGAGCGAACGGGACCTGAGTCTGCTGCTCGCCGAGGACACCGGGGCGCAGGTCCCGGCCGGCCCGCACGGGGACGCGGACGATCCCGAGCGCGGCGACGCCCTGTCCCGGCTCGGCGCGATGGTGGGGCTGGCTGCCGTGAAGCGCGACGTCACCGATCTGGTCAACCTGCTGTCGACCGCCCGACGGCGGGAGGCCGCCGGGCTGCCGAGCCCCCGGGTCAGCCACCATCTGGTCTTCACCGGCCCGCCCGGCACCGGCAAGACCACTGTCGCCCGGCTCTACGGCGAACTGCTCGTCTCGCTCGGGGTGCTGCCGCAGGGCCAACTCGTCGAGGTGGCACGGGCCGACCTGGTGGGCCGCTACGTCGGCCACACCGCGCAGTTGACCCGCGAGGTCTTCGAACGCGCCCGCGGCGGTGTGCTGTTCATCGACGAGGCCTACACGCTCACGCCTGCGGGCGGCTCCTCCGGCTCCGACTTCGGCCAGGAGGCGGTCGACACCCTGCTGAAGCTGATGGAGGACCACCGCGACGAGGTGGTCGTCATCGTGGCCGGCTACACCCGGGAGATGGAGTCCTTCCTGGCGTCCAACTCGGGCCTGTCGTCGCGGTTCTCACGACGCGTGGAGTTCGCCGACTACACCTCCGACGAGCTGGTCACCATCGTCCGGATGCACGCGGACGGTTCGGGCTACGAGTGCGGGCCCGGGGTCGGCGCGCTGCTGCGCCAGTACTTCGACTCCCTGCCGCGCGACCGTTTCTTCGGCAACGGGCGGCTGGCCCGGCAGGTGCTGGAGTCCATGATGACCCGGCAGGCGGGCCGGGTCAGCGCCATGGCCGCACCGGGCCTGGACGACCTGCGGCTCCTGCTGCCCGACGACGTGCCGGGGATGCGGACGCCGACCCCGGAGAGCTGACCGGAAGGCTGCGGGGAGGACTGAGGGGAGAGCCGCTGGCGGGTGACGGCTGCCCGTAGGATGCGGGACATGTCTCGCCGCCCTCGACTGGCCCATCTCCCCCGCACGGCAAGGATGTTGACCGTCTCCCTGTGCCTGGGAACCCTGCTTCCGCTGGTGGGCGGGCCCGAGGCCGCCGCCGCGGACGGCGCCCCGGTACGGCTGCCCGTGATGCCCGCACGACTGAACGCGGACGCCGCCTGCACCGGGGCCTCCGCCCAGCGGGCCACCACCGTGCCCTGGGAGCAGGGGAGCCTCCAGCTGACGGGCACCTGGCCGTTCTCGGACGGCTCCGGGGTGACGGTTGCGGTGGTGGACACCGGGGTGTCCACGACGGCGCCCGCCCTGTCCGGCCGGGTCACCGCGGTGGGTGCGGCGGGCCAGGACTGCGTGGGGCACGGGACGTTCGTCGCGGGGCTGGTCGCGGCGGCCACGGTCGACGGCGTGCGGTTCGCGGGGGTCGCCCAGCGGGCGAGGATCCTCGCGGTGCGCGGCACGGACGCACGGGGCGCGGCCACGGCTCAGAGCGTCGCGTCGGGGATCGCCGAGGCGACGGCGGCCGGCGCCGACGTGATCACCGTCTCGTCGGCTCTGACGCAGGGGTCGACCGGGCTGACGAAGGCCGTCGAGGCGGCCCTGGCGAAGGACGTCCTGGTGGTGGCGGCGGCCGTGCCCGACCCGCCGACCGGATCCTCGGCCCAGGACAAGGAGCCGACCCCGCAGGCGTACTGGCCCGCCGCGCAGTCCGGTGTGCTGTCGGTGCTGGACGTGGACGCGCAGGGACAGCGTACGGACGGCGCCCTGCTGCCGCGCGCCGCCGACCTGGCGGCCCCCGGCGACGGGGTGGTCGGGATCGGCCCGCGCGGCAGCGGGCACTTCATCGGCTCGGGAGCCTCCTTCGCCGCCGCGTACGCGAGCGGGGCCGCGGCCCTGGTTCGCTCCTCCCACCCGGAGCTGACGGCCGCGGAGACGGCCGCCCGCCTCACCGCGAGCGCCTACCCGGACGACGTCCCCCGGCTCGACCCGTTCGCGGCCGTGACCGGGGTGGTCCCGGAGACGCCCGTCCGGGCTGCGGCCCCCGCGCCACAGGCCCCGGTGCAGCTGCCCGGGGACGACGCGGCCCGGCCGATCCGGCGGGCCGGGCTGTTCGCGGCGGCGAGCGCGGCCCTGGTCCTTCTGGTGATCTGGGCCGCCCTGGCCCTCCCCCGAGCCCGTACCCGCAACTGGCGGCCGGCCGGCGCTCCGGCCGCCGACGAACCCGGCGGCGCAACGAGTTGAGGGGCGGAGCCGACACCCGGACGCCCGGAGTCGAGGGCGGACCGCCCGGCCCACCAGGCGCCCTCCGTCAGGCGCTCCCGCCCTTCCCATCCCCTTCCCCGGCGGGCTCCACCGGCTGCGCCAGCGCCGTCTGGATCAGGTTCGCCTTGCGCCGGGCGATGTACTGCGCACGGCCCGCCGGCAGGTTGCGCGGCTTGATGTTGCCGAAGACATAGCCCTCCGACGGCGGGCAGGACAGCAGCACCCCCGGGGTGTTGACCTCGTCGAGACGGCGCAGCAACTGGTCGTTGAGGCCGCGGCCGGCGCCGGTGGCGGAGCGGACCGCGACGACGTGCAGTCCGAGCTCGTGCCCCAGGGCCAGGTGGTCGAAGAGCGGGGCGAAGGGGTGGTCGAAGTTGTTGCTGCCGACCACCATGTCGTAGTCGTCGACCAGCACGAACAGCCGGGGCCCCTGCCACCAGTCGGCGAGACGCATCCGGGCGGGGGTGATGTCCGGCCCCGGCAGCCGGGTCTTGAGCGCGCGCGCCGAGCCGGCGACGAGTTCCTTGAGGGCGTCGACGGAGACGGCGTGGCCGAGCTGGTACTCCGGCGGGACGGCGTCCACGAGCTCGCGCCGGTAGTCGACGACCAGGACCCGCGCCTCGCTGGGAGCGTAGCGGGCGGTGACGGCCTGCGCGACGAGCCGCAGCAGGTTGGTCTTGCCGCTCTCGGTGTCGCCGACCGCCACCAGGTGCGGGGTACGGCTGAAGTCGTGCCACACCGGGGAGAGCTTCTCCTCGTCCTGGCCCAGCGGCAGCCGCAGCCCGTCGCCCAGCTCGGGGGCGGGCAGCGTCGGGGCCGGCAGCCGGTGCGGCAGCATCCGGACGGCGGGCGCGGGCTCGCCCGACCAGTGCGCGGCGGTCCTCTCCACCAGGGCAGTGACGCCGTCGACGAGGTCCTCCGTGGTGCTGGCGCCGTCGAGCCGGGGCAGCGCGGTCAGGAAGTGGAGTTTGCCGTCGACCGTGAGGCCGCGTCCCGGCAGCCGGGGCACGACGGCGGCCTTGCGCACGTCCACCACGGAGTCCATGGGGTCGCCGAGCCGTAGCTCCAGCCGGGTCGCACTCTGGTCGCGGACCTGCGCACTCAGTTCCACCCAGCGGGTGGTGGTGACGACCAGGTGGATGCCGTAGTTGAGACCGCCGGTGGCGAGCTGGTTGAAGGTGGGCAGTAGATGGTCGAAGTTCTGCTTGACCTGTGCCCAGCCGTCCACCACCAGGAAGACGTCCCCGTGCGCCTCGTCGGCGAACTCCCCGGCCGCGCGCCGCCGCCGGTAGCCGGCCATGGAGTCGATCCCGTGGTCGAGGAAGAACTGCTCGCGGTGGTTGAGGACGGCGGTGACCTCGGCCACCGTGCGGCTGATCCGCTCGCTGTCGAGCCGGGAGGCGACCCCGCCGACGTGCGGCAGCCCGGCGAGCGAGGAGAGGGTGCCGCCACCGAAGTCGAGGCAGTAGAACTGCACTTCGGCCGGGGTGTGGGTGAGGGCCAGGGAGGCGAGGAGAGCGCGCAGCACGGTGGACTTGCCGCTCTGCGAGCCGCCGGCGATCGCGACATGGCCGCCGCCCGCGGACAGGTCCAGCACCAGCGGCTCGCGTCGCTGGTCGAAGGGCTTGTCGACCAGGCCGACGGGGACCCGGAGCCGGCCGGCGCCGGGCCAGCGGGTGGCGCTCAGGCCACGGTCGGCGGTGGGTTCGAGGCCGGGGAGCAGGGCGTCCAGGGTGGGCGGCTCGTCGAGCGGCGGCAGCCAGACCTGGTGGGCTTCGGGGCCGGAGTCGCGCAGCCGGTCGACGGCCACGGCCAGCAGGCTCTCGGCGGACTCCGTCTCCTCCTCCGGCTGGGGGGCGGGGGCGGCGGAGGTCCGCGGGACCACCCAGCCGGCCGTCCACGGCACGACCTGGCTGGCGACCCTGGCCTGCACGGCCGCGCCGCGGCGGCGCCGGTAGGGCCCCGAGACGTAGGCGGCGCGGAACCGGGTCAGCGCCTCCACCCCACTCTTGAGATAGCCGGCGCCGGGCTGCGAGGGCAGCTGGTAGGCGTCGGGGACGCCGAGCACTCCACGGCTCTCCATGGCGGAGAAGGTGCGCAGGCCGATCCGGTAGGACAGATGGCTCTCCAGCTGGTGCATGCGCCCTTCGTCCAGGCGCTGGGAGGCGAGCAGCAGATGCACGCCCAGCGACCGGCCGAGGCGGCCGATCATCACGAAGAGGTCCATGAACTCCCGGTGTGCGGCCAGGAGTTCGCTGAACTCGTCGACGACGACGAAGAGGCTGGGCAGCGGCGCCAGCGGGGTGCCGGAGGTGCGGGCCTTCTCGTACTCCAGGGCGGAGGTGTAGTTGCCGGCCGCCCGCAGCAGCTCCTGGCGTCGCATGAGTTCGCCGTGCAGGGCGTCCTGCATGCGTTCCACCAGGGCGACTTCGTCCGCGAGGTTGGTGATGACGGCGGAGGTGTGCGGGAGTTCGTCCAGGCCGAGGAAGGTCGCGCCGCCCTTGAAGTCGACCAGGATGAAGTTCAGCGTCTCGGAGGAGTTGGTGAGGGCCAGTCCGAGGACCAGGGTGCGCAGCAGCTCGCTCTTGCCGGAGCCGGTGGCGCCGATGAGCATGCCGTGCGGGCCCATGCCGCCCTGCGCGGACTCCTTGATGTCGAGTTCCACGGGTGTGCCGTCGGCGCCGACCGCCACGGGGACCCGTAGCCGGGCGGCCCCCGTGTGGCGCTTCCAGAGGGTGTCGGGAGTGTGCCGGTGGAGGTCGGGGATGCCGAGCAGGGTGGTCAGCTGCACGTCGGCGCTGAGGGGTTCGGCGACGTCCACGGCCAGGCTCATGCGGTACGGGGCGAGCAGCCGGGCCAGCGCCTCGGCTGCGACGGGTCCGACCTGGTCGGGGCGGCCGAGGAGGGTGGTCTGCTCCTTGCGGCTGCGGTCGGTGCGCACCAGGCGGACCGCCGCCGGGGTCACGTCGAGGCGCAGGGTGGTGCGGCCCGGACGCCAGGCCAAGGCTCCGGAGAGGTCCAGCACGACGGTGTTGCGCAAGCCGGGGCCGTCCAGGCGGTGACCGGCGGGCACGGTGACGCCGTCGACCACGATCACGGTGTAGGGCTCGTCCCGGCCCGGCGCCGCGTCCGGGTCGAAGACCGGGCGCTCGGTGAACTCGGCGCCCAGCAGGTCTTCCAGGTCGTTGAAGGTGCCGGCCACCATGCGGGCCGCGCCGGCGCCGTCCTGTTCCTGCGGATGCAGGTTGTGGGGCAGCCACTTGACCCATTCCCAGTCCGCGCGCCGCTCGTCCGAGACGCACAGCGCGATCCACAGCTCCTCCGGCGGGTGGAACACCGCGAGCTGGCACAGCGCCGCGCGGACCATGGCGCGGGTGGCGGGCTCGTCACCGCGGGTCAGCACCCGCGACCAGGACCGCAGATAGAGCGCGATGGGCTGGCCGGGGACGGTGCTGTAGGCGCGGATGAAGCGGCGCAGGGCGTGCGCGCTGAGCGGCTCCAGGTCCTCGACGGGCTTGGTGGACAGCGAGTTGAGCCGCATCGCGAACTGCTGTTCGCCGACGGCTATCCGGACCTCGCCGAAGTCCTCGTCCTTGACCCGCCGTTCCCACAGCCGGGTGGTGCGGACCATCGAGCGCAGCGTCCGGGGGTGCGGATGCCGCCAGGCGAGGGCCAGTTGCTGTTCGACGACGGCCCGGTGGACCTGGCGTCTGATCTGGGTGAGATAGCGCAGATAGTCCCGGCGCTCGCCGCGCAGCCGCTGCTTGCGCTCTCCGGACTTGCGCATGACCTGACCGACCATCATGGCCGCGGAGGCCAGCACCATCATGCCCAGCGCGATGTAGGTGAAGGAGCTGTTGCGGCCGCCCGGCCTGATGAACATCATCATCATGGACACGGACATCATGGCCATCGGCAGGTACGTCCAGACCGCCGAGCTGTCCGGCACGGTCTCCGGGAGCGTCGGGGGTTCCTGCAGGCTCAGCTCGCCCTCGGGCATGTCGGGGCCTCGGCGACGGGCCGGCCTGCGAAAGAGAACCACACTCAACGCGACTTCTCCTTAGAGGGATCGGGGCTTCGCGCCGCACAACGGGGCACTGATCCCCCGGCGTTGTGACACGCCGTCGGTTCGGGACCCATAATTCTGTTCGACTGCCCATCGGTAGTCTGCATGGCGACGACACATAGGTCCAAACAGCCACCGCCCTAACTCCCCCCGGATCCGTGCCAGTTCGGCGCCCGAACTCCGGCCTCGCCCGGCTCGACTCATGGAGACGTGAGACCCACGATGACCGACAGCTCCGTTGCGGGCCTGTGCCGCCTCACCGTCCGGGCCCCGGCCAGGACCATCGACCTGGCCGTGCCCTCGGACGTGCCCGTGGCCGATCTGCTGCCCACCGTCCTGCAGTACGCGGGCGAGGAGGTCGAGGAGAACGGTCTGGAGCACGACGGCTGGGTGCTGCAACGTCTGGGCGGGGCCGCGCTGGACGACGAGGCCACCCTGGCCGCGCTGGACCTCAAGGACGGCGAGGTCCTGTATCTGCGTCCGCAGACCGATTCGCTGCCGGAGGTCCGGCTCGACGACCTGGTGGACGGCATGGCGACGGTGACCCGGGACCGGCTGCACAGTTGGGACGCGGCGGCCGGCCGGCGACTGCTGCTCGGCATGGCGGTGGCCGCCCTGACGCTGGCCCTGGCGGTGCTGGCGTGGCCCGGCGGTCCGGCCGGGCCGCGGATCGCCACCGCGGGAGTGGCGGGGCTGCTGCTGCTCGCCGGGGCCGCCTCCGCGAGCCGCGCGGTGGGCGACGCGGCGGCCGGCGCCGCGCTCGGGTTCATGGCCGGCCCCTTCCTGGCGCTGGCCGGCTGGCTGCAGCCGGGCGGCGAGATCGCGGGCGCCCAGGCCCACCAGGTGCTGGGCGCCCGGCTGCTGGCCGCGGCGGCCGCCTGTGCGGGCGGAGCGGTGCTCGCCCTCGCCCTGACCGCCGTGCGCACACCGCTGTTCGTGGCCTCGGCGCTGGTGTCGCTGGCCGGGGTGGTGGCCGGCGCCCTGATGAGCCTGTTCGACCTCAGCGTGGACGGTGCGGCGGCCGCCGTGGCCTCGCTGGTCGTGCTGCTGGGCGGCTTCGTGCCCGCCCTGTCGTTCCGGCTGGCCGGGATGCGGATGCCGGCCCTGCCGACCAACCCGCAGCAGCTCCAGGAGGGCATCGAGCCCTACCAGGGCGAGGACGTGACGACCCGCACCGAGCTGGCGAGCGGCTGGATGACCGCCCTCTACGCCGCCTCGGGCATCGTGTGCGCGGGCTGCCTGGCGCCGCTGGCCCGCAACCCGGTGCTTCCGGAGGCGCTGACCGCCGCGGTGCTCGCTCTGCTGCTGCTGGTGCACGGTCGGGGCATGGTCAACGTGTGGCAGCGGCTGGCGCTGGTGCTGCCCGGCGCCTGGGGGGTGGCCCTGCTGGTGTTCGCCCTGACGTCCGAGACCGCCGCGGCCGACCGGCCCGCGGTGGTGGCCGGGCTGCTGGCGTCGGCCACCCTCCTGGCGGTCGCCTCCTGGACGGTGCCGGGCCGGCGGATGCTGCCCTACTGGGGCAGGGCGGCGGAGCTGCTGCAGTCGCTGCTGGCCATCGCCCTGCTGCCGCTGGCGCTGTGGGTGCTCGGCGTCTTCGCCGTGCTGCGCGCCATCAACGGCTGACCCGGGCCACGGGAACGACGTGCAGGACCACTTCGACGCGAACGGCCCCGCGCTGCGGGGGCCGGTGCGGACCGGCTGACCGGAAGGACCGCGGTTCATGCAATCCAAGCGCGACCAGGTGCAGGCGCACGCCTTCGTCATGGGCCGCCTCACCTCGGGCATGCTGCTCGCCGACCCGGACGCCCCCGAGAGCCCGCTGGGGCGCACCACGCGCGGGGCGGGCATCGGCGTGGTGATCGCGGTGCTGGTCTGCGCGGGGGCGGTGGTGTTCGGGCTGATCTCGCCGGGCGGCAACGACTCCTGGCGCAGCGGGAAGAACCTGATCGTCAACCGGGACACCGGGGCCCGCTACCTCTACCTCGACGGACGGTTGCGGCCGGTCCGCAACTACTCCTCCGCGCTGCTCATCGGCGGCGCGGACCTGGAGACCACGGACGTGGGGACGGCCTCGCTGCGGGGCACCCCGGTGGGCGCCGCGGTCGGCATCCCGGGAGCGCCGGACTCGGTGCCCTCCTCGGGCGACCTGGAGTCGGACGCGTGGGCGGTCTGCTCGGCGACGGCCACGACGTCCGGCGACGCCGGGAGCGACGGGGCGACGACGCGGGCGCTGACCGCGCTGGCCGCGGGCACGCCCCTGGATTCGACCGCGCTCGGGGCGGACGAGGCGCTGCTGGTCAGCGGCCCGGACAAGAAGAAGTACCTGATCTGGCAGGGCAGTCGGCTGCCGCTCGACACCGCGTCCGGGGCGCTGCTCTCGCTGGGCTACAGCTCGGTGGCGCCCCGCCCGGTGTCGGCCGCGTTCCTGGACGCGTTCGTGCCCGGTCCGGCCCTGACGCCGCCGTCGGTGACGGGGCTGGGCGCGCAGGGCCCTTCGCTGGGCGGCACGGCGACCAGGATCGGCCAGGTCTTCCAGGTGACGGTGCCGGGCGGCACGGCGACGGGCTCCGGCGAGCCGGACGACGTCCAGTACTTCCTGCTGCAGCACTCCGGCCTGGTCCCGGTGACCCCGACCGCGGTGGCGCTGCTGCTGGGCGATCCGGCCGTGCGGTCGAAGGCGTACGGCGGCGCGTCGCCGAAGGCGCTGCCCATCGGGACGGACCTGCTCAAGGACCACCAGGCGCCGGGCGGCACCGGTCGTGACCCCTCGGTGGCCGGGCTGCCGGACAGGCCGCCCCGGGCGGCCCGGGTGCCCGACGGCCGGGCGGCATGCGCCCGGGTACAGCCCGGCGCCGACGGCGTCCGCGTCAGCTCGGTGCTGGTGCCCGCCGACGCGCTGACCCCGGTCGCCCAGCACAGCGGCGACGCGGTGACGCAAGCCTGTCTGCCGGTGGACGCGGTGGTGATCCGGCCCGGTCACGGCGTGCTGGCGCGAGCGCTCGGCGCGGGCGGCGGGACGGTCGGCGCCACCACGTACTTCGTGGCCGACGACGGGGTGAAGTACCGGGTCGGCTCGAAGGAGGCGCTCGCAGCGCTCGGTTGGACGGAGTCCGACGTGCAGGGGCTGCCCTCCCCGCTGCTGGCGATGGTGCCGACCGGCCCGGACCTGAGCCCGCAGGCGGCGACCGGCGCGGCGCCCGCGTCGTCGGCGCGAACCTGCGCGGGGACCATTGCCGACACCTCGGTCGGACCCGGCGCACAGACCGGGACATCCGCCGCCGGTGGCGACAAGTTGCAAGCAGGTTAAGAAAGTTGACGATTCATCAACAGTTTGACACGCCGATCGCTTCGCATTGCACCCTTTTCCCCGGCGAGCCTAGGCTCGTCGGTGCCGCAGTTGTGTCGGCACCCAGATTTCGAAAGGCGGACCCATGGCAGGAACAGGTCAGCAGTCAAACGAACAGTCCACTCGGAACGGGATCCAGGCCCTGGAGAGCGCTTTCAGCGGCATCCTGAAGTCCCGGCAGGACGTGGACAACACCCGCGCCACCCTGTCCACGGGCTACCAGGGCAGTGACGGCGGCCAGTTCGGCGGTCTCCTCAAGCAGTGGGACGAGCAGTGCGACGGCATTCTGCGCAGTCTGGAGGACATGGTCGACAAGCTGAACCAGAGCCTCACCCAGCACGGCAAGGCGCAGGGCTCCTCGAACGAGGCGATCAACTCGGCCTACAGCCAGTCGCAGGCGGCCTACGACCAGCTCATCGGCTGAGCGAGCCGCTTCCCCTGAGTCCGGATCCCTACCGCGCCGTCCCCATGGCGCGGTACCCATCGAGCAGGAGGCCTCATGCCCGACAACCTGACCGACGGTTACATCTACGTCGACTACAACCACATGAACAACGCCGCCGACGACATGGTCCAGCAGACCAAGGCGATAGCGAACACGCTGGCGTCGCTGGAGGCGGAGCTGAACGAGCTGGTCAAGTCCTGGTACGGCGAGGACGCCGACGTCTACCGCCAGAAGCAGGCGGCGTGGGACCAGGCGGTGAAGAACATGGAGAACCTGCTGACCTCGCACTCCGCGCTGCTGACGGACATCTCCGACAACTACCGCTACAGCGAGAACTCGCTCTCCCAGATGTGGTCCGAAGTACGCATCGGCCGCTGACCGAGGGGCGTCGCGGAACGGAGCCTTTGGTGAACCGGGCAGACGGCCACCAGGGCGCCGCCCGTCCGGTTCCCCTGCCACCGCGCGCCTCCGCCCCCAGCCCCTCTCCCCGTCCCTTCGCCGACCGAGCACCCACGAGGACCACGCCATGGCGGACCTGACCCATCTGAACGGACAGCAGCTCAAGCAGTTCCGTGAGCACGACCTGGCGACGTTCATCACCGATCTGAAGAGCATCGTCAAGGACGATCCCAACGGGGTCCTCGCGCTGCACAGCATCGTCAGGGGCACGATCCCCTCGCAGTACATCGGGGAGAACTCGGTGCTCGGCATCGGTCTGATGACGGGCGACGACACGGTGTACGGCAAGACGCTGGTGGACGCCGCGCTCAAGTCGGCGAAGTCGATCGACGACGTCTTCGGCGACCAGGGCTTCCTCTTCGGCGACATCGACGACAGCCTGGAGACCACCATCACCACCCTGCTGAACACCCAGGGCTCCTCCCTGGAGAACATCAGCGGGCAGAAGTTCCTGGACGTCTGGTCCGGGGTCGACGAAGACCTCGAAGGCTCGTCGGACTCCGCCGACTGAGCCGCGGCCTCGCCCAGCACAGCCGGCGCCGCCGGCGCCCCCCGCTCGTGCACGCCCACCTCCCTCCATCCAGCGGAGTCCCGTCATGCCAGTCACCTCGGATCCCGGCGACTACTGGGGTCAGGCGGTCACCCTCTACACCGGGTACAACGTCCCCAGTCGCAAGAAGCTGTTCGACACCCTCAAGAGCAGTGAGGGCGTGCCGCTGATGCGGCTGGGCTTCGAGGTCCTGGCGTCGACCGAACTGACCGTGAACAACTTCACCGCCCTGGTGGGCTGGCACACCCAGCACGGCGAGGACTACGACCTGGCGTTCGTCGAGGCGGGCGGCGACGGCAAGCACGACGGCGGCACCCTGTACCAGGCGACCATCGTCTTCATCGGCATACCCACCACCGACGGCACCGGGCGGCTGCTCGACCCGGGCGAGCTGTGGAGCGCCGGAAAGTTCACCGGCGTCCTGGGCAACGAGTGGGACCTGAGCCTGCTCCAGCAGTACCAGAGCGGATCGAAGGCGGCGATCAACGCGCTGCGCGCCGACCACACCACCCGGCACTTCGAGTTCAGCGGCCTGAGCGTGCAGGACACCGAGGCCGTCGACGTCGACTCCTTCGAGCGCACCGCACAGGCCTACGACCGGGGGCTGAAGTTCTTCGAGGACCACGCGGCGATCCTGAAGCAGTGGGAGACGTCCCTCGGGGAGGAGAACGCCGCCTGGCGCGGCCAGGCGGCCGGCCTGTTCTGGCAGCTGGTCCACCAGCTCAACAAGAACTACGACAGCTATGTCGAACAGCTCACCGAGGACAGCGCGGGGACCGCGGCGGCCATGCTCAACGGTCATGTGCCGAAGTCGAAGCTCGCCCGGGCGCTGGCGACCGCCCAGACGGCCCTCATGACGGAGGCGAAGGCGCTCAGCGACGCCTGGGACACCTGGGCGACCGACGGCAGGCACGATCCGCACCGGATCCTGATGGAGGTCCTCCAGGAGGTCTCCGTGTGGGTGCTGGAGAACCAGATCAAGCACACCCGGGTGACGAGCAACGGGGCGGCGAAGGACTACAACACCGACGCCGGGTTCATCCAGCACCATCCCACCTACGGCAACCTCCGCGACATGGCCACCTGGGTGAAGATCGGCGACGAGGCCGTGACCCGGTGGAACAAGCACGTGGAGGACGTTCTCGTCGCCAAGGCCCAGGTCTCGCTCACCACGCTCAAGACGGCGTGGAGCGATGTCTCGGACGCCTTCAGCGAGATCCGCACCAAGGACACCTCGACGCTGACGGAGTCGTACGAGGACGACCGGCGCCAGATCGCCGAGGACGAGGCGAACCGGCAGCAGGAGGAGTACAACAACGCCCTGAACAACCTCGGCAACAACATCAACAACCTGGGCGACAACCTCGGCGACGGGCTGAACAACCTCGGCGACAATCTGGGCGACGGGCTGAACAACCTGGGCGACGGGCTCGGCGACAACTTCAGCAGCCTCGGGGACGGACTCGGCGACAGCCTCAGCAATCTCGGCGACGGACTCGGCAACAGCTTCAGCAATCTCAGCGACGGACTCGGCAACAGCCTCGGCAATCTCGGCGACGGACTGGGCGACACCGGGAGCATCGGCCTGGGCGCCGGTCTCGGCAACCTGCTGAACGGCAACGACGACGGCAACGACAAGACCAAGGGGTCCACGCTCACCAACCCCGACGGCAGCACCACCACGCTCAACCCGGACGGCACCCTCACCACCCGCTACCCGGACGGCACCACCCAGCTCCTCGACCCGGAGACGGGCATCGTCAAGACGACGTCCCCCGACGGAACCGTCACCACCGGCGACCTGACCGTCCCCGGCGGGTACCGCAACCCCGACGGCAGCACCACCACGCTCAACCCGGACGGCACCCTCACCACCACGTTCCCGGACGGGACGACCACCACCATCGACCCGGAGACCGGACAGCTCACCACCCGCGCCCCCGACGGCACGGTCACCACGGGGAACATCGGCAGCGGTCTCGGCGACTCCCTGGGCGACCTCCACCTCGCCGACCCCTCCACGACGCCGACCACGAGCAGCAGCCTGGACCTGGACGGCCTGACGTCGAACCTCTCCTCCGGCGGCGGTCTCGGCGGCGGCCTCACCCTGGGCAGCGGCTCCTCCCTCCTCGACAGCGGCGGGTACGGGGACGCCGGCTACGCCGACTACGACGACGCCAGTTCGGCGGAACTGCTGTCCGGCGGGACGGTGCGCGCACCCGGGAGCACCGATCTGTCGGCCGGCACGTCCGCGGCGACCGACGAGTCGGGCTCGGCGGCCGGCGCGAGCGGCAGCCCGCTGTTCCCGGGCATGGGCGGCATGGGCGGCATGGGATCGGGGGCCGGCGGCGGCAACGGCAACAACGGGGAACGCGTCCGCAACGTGCTGACCGACGCGGGACCGGCGGCCGGCCGTGGCCGGTCCCGGACCCGGAAGGCCGCGGACGAGGACGAGGACGTGGTGGTGACGCGGGGCCGGACCGCGACGACCGGCACCGCCGGATCCGTCTACCCGGCGGGCGCGGGCGCGGGCCAGAACGGCCGCTCCACCGAGAGCGGCGACCGGGCCCGCGTCAGCTGGACGGAGGAGGACGAGGACGTGTGGGGAACCGACGAGGGCGGCGCGCCCGCCGTGATCGGGCGCTGAGCGCGGTGCGGCGGACGGGAAGGACGGCACAGACATGAGCGACATGAAGGAGACGATCGAGCAGCGGCTCGCCCGCGCCATGGCGGACCTGGAGACCACCACGGCGGCGGTGGCGGAGGCGGAGGCCGAGCTGAGCCACGCCAGCTGCACGATCCGCTCGCAGGACCGGTCGGTCGAGGTGACCGTCAGCGCGCGGGGCGATCTGACCGACGTGCGCTTCCTGGAGGGCAAGTACCGCACCATGCCGGCCGGACAACTGGCCGCGAGCGTGCTGGAGGCCGCCCAGGAGGCGCGGGCGGTCATGGCCCGCCGGGTGATGGAGACCTTCGAGCCGTTCACCCGGCCGCACGAGTCCGTGCCCGAACTGCCGGGCCTGAACATCGACTGGAACAAGATCTTCGGTCCGGGGGTCCTCGACGGCCCCTCGGGCGGGGACCGCCATGCCTCGTCGCGCCGGCTGCTCGACGAGATCCACGAGGACCAGGAGGACTGATCACCGATGAGCGAGGGAAACGCGTACTACGCCGAGCCCGACCGACTGGCGGCCGGTGTGCGCCAGATCGACCAGATCAGCACGCTCGCCCACGAGATGCTCCGCGACTTCACCATGGGCCTCAACGCCACGGTCGGCTGGCCCGGCCACGACGACAGCTTCGCCGAGGAGGTGATCCCGCAGGAGAAGCGCGAGCGCACGATGGCGGTGGACACCGGGACCTCGCTGGTCGAGGCGGTGACCGGGGTCGCCGACGGCACGCTGGCCAACCTGGACAATATCCGCACCACCCAGAGCGGCGTGCTCGACTCGATCAACTCGGCCCGCCGCGGAAAGCACTGACACTGCGATGAGCATCATCGTCTCGCCCCAACTCAACAACCTGCTCTTCGTGCTCATCGGCGAGAAGATGCTGCAAGCGGACGAGGACCTGGCCTACCGGAGCCACCAGCCCTACAAGCGGCTCGGCAAGAACGTCCGGGAACTGTCCGATCTGATCGAGCAGTCGGTCTTCGGCGTGGGTCAGGCGCTGCCCCCGCAGGTCGGCCACCAGTACGTCCGGGCCATGCGGCTGTTCGTGGACAACGGCGGAACGAACTACCTGCGGGAGTTCGCCAAGCAGTTGGACGACGTCGGCGACGGCCGGGTCAAGATCTCCATGGACATCATGGAGGCCAAGTGGTCGATCATCGCCGAACTGGTTCGCCTGCTCATCGAGTTGGCCATCATCGCGGCCCTGTCGTTCTTCACCGGCGGGGCCTCGTCCAGCCAGACCGCGACCGCCAAGGCCCGCAGCCGGGTGACGATCCTCTCCACCCTGGACCAGCTGCTCAAGCGGACGCATCTGCTGCCGAGCCTGTCGGAGGCGTTCGACGAGGCGTTCCAGACCTTCGTGGTCCGGCTCGCCATGATGACCCTGGCCCCGGCCGGCCGCAGGCCCGGCGGCTTCGACTGGAAGCAGATCGTCGAGGACGGCTTCTTCGGCGCCGTGACCGGCATGTTCCACGGCGCGTTCGAGTCCCTGACCAAGAACCTCGGCAAGGGCTTCCGCAACATGCTGGACGGGCCGGACGGAAGCCGGTTCGGCAAGAACAACACCAAGAACCTCACCGACGACGTCACCTCCAAGTTCGACAATCCGCCGCCGACGCGGTCCGTCGGCGACCGGTTCGTCCGGGGGACCGGCGACGGCGCCAACGAGTTCCTGGTAGAGGGCGGTTCGGAGGCCGTGGCCGAGATCGTCGTCAACGGCGTCCTGCACGGCAAGTGGGAGGGCAGCGCGGACACGTTCATCGGTGCGGGCGTCAGCTCCGTGGTCGGCGCGGCGCTGTTCGCGGCGGCCGGGAAGTTCGGCGGCGCCTTCGGGTCCGGGTTCGACTTCGGCAGTGTCAACGTCCTGCCGGTCACCGGAGACGACGGCTCCGCGACCGGCAAACAGAACGCCGGGCGGGACGAGAGCGACGACGACCGCGCACGGGAGACGGTGCCCACGACGTCCTCCGCCGACCCGTCGGGAACGGGCACGCCGAACCTCTCGACTTCAACCATCACCGCTCCCCGCGGCGGCACGGGCACCGGCACGGTCCCCACCTCCTCCTCCACCTCCGCACCCCCGACGACCGGCAGCGGCAGCGGTACTCCGCAGAGCGGCGGCGCCCGGCCCGGCACGACCACCGACGGCCGGCAGCGCAACGACGACTCCGACGCCGTACGGGAAGATCCGGCGGCCTCCGGCACGGACGAGAGCGCGGACGCGAGCACGGGCCAGACCGCCCCGACGCAGCAGACGACCGGCGGGGACGCCGGCTCCGGCCGGCAAGGCACAGCCACCGGCACCGGCACCGGCACCGGCACCGGCACCCAGGAGGCCGCCTCCCCGGCGGTGGACGGGCAGACCTCCGCGGGAAGCGACGGGGCGATACCGACTGTCGGAACGGCTGCCGCCCCGCCCCTCGCCACGGCTTCCCACGCGCCCGGCAGCGCCGGCTCGGCGCAGGGGCACGGAACGGGGCAGGGAGGTCCGGCGAGCGGGACGGCCTCGCCACAGCGCGCGAACAAGGGCACGACGGACGCCTCCGACACCGAGTCGGCGGCCGGGTCCACGCCCGACTCCTCCGCCGAGTCCGCGGCCCGGCCGGAGACGACGTCCACAACCACGACCGTGTCCCCGTCGGAGATCAGCGGGGCCGGCCCGAACGTCGACACGAACGTCGACACGAACATCGACACGAACGGCGCCGCGGACGGCGTCCAGGAGACGGAGCCCGGGCCGGCCACCGCTTCGCCGACGACCGGTACCGAGGGCCGGGACATGCCGCGTTCGGCCGCGCCCTCGCCGGAGCCGTCCCGGACCACCCCCCAGCCGGCACGCCCCGGCGCCGGACCACGCCGTTCCGCGACCGAGGGCGACCCCGGCGAGGACTCCGCCCCCACCGCCGCCCCCACACCGGTCCGCACACAGTCCGAAACGGCCGCGCCCGCCGAAGGACCGGCTGCCACGGACACGGTCACCACGTCGTCCGAAAGGGAGAGTTCACCGACGACGTCCGACACCGCCGCGCCCCCGGTGACGACGTCCTCGTCCATCGCTCCACCGACGCCCCTCGCGACCACATCCGCACCGGAGCGGTCGGCGCCCGAGAGTCCCGCGCCGAAGAGCCCCGCGCCGAAGAGCCCGGCGACAACGCGGTCCGTGTCGACCGAGTCCGCCCCGGCCTCCCCCGTACCGACCAAGTCCGCTCCGAAGACGCCGGATTGGGACGCCGCACGGTCCGCCGTACCGCCCGTCACCCGCAGTCACACCTGGACGGACCCGGTCTCCACGCCCTTGACGGCCGACGACCGGCCCACCCGCTACACCGTCGACTCCTCATTCGACGTCCGCCGCTTCACCCATGACGGCGAGACGGTCGTGGACCTCACCGTCGAGCTCGCCCTCACCGGCGCCGACACGGTGACCGACGCCGAAAGCCGGGCGCTGTGGGACCGGATGACGGCCGGAGTGCAGCTGACGTTCAACGATCCGGGCCACCGCCTCTCCACCGGAGAGCGTCTGCACGTCACCGTGGTGCCCGCGGTCGCCGGCCGACAGCCGCATCTGACGGTCGAGTTGACGGGCTCCGGCCCCGGGCCGCGCACCTCGCAGCACACCTGGCGCTCCGACGCCACCGCACAGGACCTCGCCCACGAGATCGGCCACCAGCTCGGTCTGCGCGACGAGAACCGCGACGCCACCGCGCCGCAGCGCCCCCACGTCGACGGCAGCCTGATGGGCGTCTACCAGCGCCCCGTCGCCGAGACCATCCCCGATGAGCAGCAGGGAAGTTACGCCCAGGGCGGTCTGCGCCCCCGCCATCTCTCCCTGCTCAGCGCCCTCGTCGGCGGCCCCGACGACCCGGTCGGCTCGATGCCCCGGCGCGCCCGGTCCCAGGGCGCCGACCCGCTGGCGCCGGTCGTCCCGTCGTCGTTCGTCCAGACCTACGGCAGCCGGCGCGACGGCAATGTGGGACTGGTTCAGGTGGAGCCGCTGCCGGCGCGGATCGTGGAGGGCCTGCACCAGCATGTGCTGAACCTGCTGGGCATTCCGGCGGAACAGCAGGCGACGCACCCCGTGCGCGAGCAGTTGCGCCGTGACCTCGGCGGCGAGCAGCTGGTGCTGAACCTGCCCTATCTGCTGAGCAGCATGGGGCACCGCCTGACCGTGGACGTCGACGGGCGGCGGCGGACCGTCGACGTACGGCTGTCCCTGCACGATCCGATGCCCTCGCCCCGCCAGGGCACGCGGGACCCCTCGGACCCGGACGTGCGCGTCGAACGGCGCGGGGTCGGCGCGCAGGAGTCGGGCGACACGGAGTCCTCGGGGACCGTCCGGACGCTGTCGGTGCCCTGGTCGGCGACGTTGCCGATCCCGGCCGCCGGGCCGGTGCGCGGGGTGGACTTCGGCCCGTCCCTGGCTCTGACGCACAATCAGCTGTCGCTGTCGACGTCGGTCACCCAGACCGTGCAGACGACGACGGCCCAGCGCAGCAACGAGCTGTCGCACGCCTTCAGTTACGGATCGAGCTGGCAGGCGCGCATCGACACCCCCCGCATGGCGCCGACCGACAACTGGGGCCCCGCGTCCGAACTCGGGCCGGTCACCGTCTGGTTCCCGGAGCATCTGGCCGCGCAGCGGCAGTCCGACGATCCGCTGCCGCACCCCGCCGATCTGGACGAACTGCCGGTGTGGGGCGTGGACACCGTCAAGGAGCCGCACCAGCTCCTGGAGATGGTGAACAGCGCCTTCCACGACGATCTCGCCACCCTCTCCGACTCGT
This sequence comes from Streptomyces adustus, assembly GCF_009377175.1. GTDB lineage: Bacteria > Actinomycetota > Actinomycetes > Streptomycetales > Streptomycetaceae > Streptomyces > Streptomyces adustus. Next base: position 3,794 of record NZ_VJZD01000065.1, on the reverse strand, counting down.
CCGCGGAGGCGCTGGAGGCGTTCCTCTCCGAGCCGGTGCTGCGCGGCACGCTGCCCATGCAGCGGTCGGGCGGCATCTTCTCGCCGCTGCTGCTGGACTCGCGCGGGCGGGCCGTCGGCATGCTGAAGGTGACCACGGAGGTCACCCCGGGCACGCCCACACACCAGAGCCAGGACACCAGGATCAACCTGGAGAGTCATCTCGTCAGCACGGTCAAGGTGGACGGGCAGGCCAAGGTCACCAACGCCGTGGGCGTCGACCTCGGCGTGGGACCGGCGTTCACCGGCAGCCGCGCGGCGGGACATCCCGACGCCTCCGGCAAGGTCGCGGGTTCCGTCATGGGCAAGGGCGGGGTGCGCTGGCAGACCAGCGACACCCTCAACAACGGGGGCAGCGCGTCCGTCCTGCACGCCCTGCGCAGCAACCGCAGCCACCTGCTGACGCCCGCGGAGGTGCGGCACACCGTCACCCTGGTGCGCCCCGGCGGCGGGGAGAGCCCTCAGGAGTTCGGGCCCTGGGCCGAGGGCATGCAGCTGCGTCTGCTGGCCAAGTCCGATGCCGCGGGGAAGGTCCCGGAGGGCGAGGAACTCCGTTCGCTGCCGCCGGAGTTGGAGCATCTCCAGAGCATCGGCATCACCGCGGCCCCGCTGGCCGTCGACGGTCCGCAGCAGTTGTTCGCACACGCCGAGGTCTGGTTGCGGGCGAACGGGTTCCTGCCGGCGTCCACGACCACGACGAGCCGCACCACGGTGCTGCCCGACGAAGCCCTGGCCCAGGCCCAGTTGAACAACCTGCGCCGGTTCGAGCAGGCCCGCTCGGACGTCGGGCTGCGGGCCGCCGCCGACGCGATGGTCGACGGCGGTCACGCCCTGTGGATGGACAAGCCCACCCCGACCGGGACCCGTCGTATCCGACTGGACCTGAACGCCACCCGTGACACGACGCCGCAGTCGGCCCCCGCGGACCCCGGCCCGGCCGAGGCGCCGGCTCGCCCCTCGGGCCCGCCGCCCGCACGGCATGTGCGCACCCTGCCCGCCGTCCAGCACATCGGCCTGACCTCCTTCGGCATGAGCGGCACGGAAGCGCAGTCCTCCGGCTACGGCTGGACCGCCGGTCTCGGCGGCGCCGTCAGCGGCCCCGTGGGCTCCCCCGACGGCGGCTCGGGCACCCTCGGCACGGGTGCCGACTACTCCTACGCCGGCCAGATCTCCCACACCGGCACCGCCGGCGCGGGCCTCAGCCACGACCAGCTCTTCATCGGCTCGAACCAGGGCAGCGAAGTCTTCGACATCCCGGCGCGGTTCACGCTCGACCTGTACGACGGACCGGGCGCGGAGCCCACCGTGCGCTTCGCCGAGCACACCGCCGCCACCTCGTACGTCGCACCGGGCGAGACCCCGCCCCCGGCCGGTCCTCCGCCGACGGCCGTGACCGGCACGGTCAGGGTCGCCGTACCGCATCACCGGACCCTCGCGGCCGCCGCGGAAGCCGCCCCGCGCCCGCAGGACGCGCAGATCCGCGAGGCGACCGCGGACGACCGGGCGGCGCTGGCCACGACCGGGCCCGACGGCAGCCCGCTGGAGGGGATCGTCAAACTCCCGGACGACGCGGTCCTGGACGTGTTCCACGGCTCGGGCGACCTCCAGGAGGCAGTACGCCAGATAGCGGCGGGCACCCATCCCGGCCGTCCGCAGCCCGGCTGGGCGACCGGCCTGGGCGCCGCCGTCAGCGGTATGAGCCCGGAGGTCCTGAAGTCGGCGGCGTCCCTGGTGGCCGTGGCCGCGGCGGGCCGGAGCGCCGCCGACCCGACCACGCTCGCCGCCGAGGTGCGGCAGGCGGCCCTCTCCCCGGCGAACCTCACCGCGCGCGGGCACCAGATCTTCAAGGGCAGCTATGTGATCGAGGGGGTCACCCTGCCCGGCCTCGGAGCCGACCAGGAGTACTCCCTGGAAATCAGCGGCGTGCTGCGCAACCCCCGGCTGATGCACAGCGCCAAGCAGTATCTGGAGACCGGCGTCTCCTCGTCCGACACCGCCGCCCAGCAGAAGTCCGTCGTCGGCTCCCACCAGGGCGGGGCGGCCCTGACCGGCACCAGGACGCCCGCGGTGGCCAAGTCGGCCGACCCCGCCGTCGCCCCGCCGAAGCGGCCCGACGTCTTCGGGCCGTCCGCGAAGTACACGTACACCAAGAAGTCGGAGGACTCGGCCACCCTGTCCACCGCGACCGCCGTGAACCGCACGAGCACCGAGAGCGGCGACGAACACCGCATCAGCGCCGACGCGTTGCTCCTGATCACCGTGCGTGGCGGCACCCGCAACGTGGTCGGCAACGCCCTCGGCCTGGGCAGCGGGCAGCCTGTCACCCTTGCCGTGGAACTGCCGCAGGCCGTGCAGTTCCTGATGACGGACGGCCAACTCGCCCGGCATCAGGAGTGGTTCACCGGCGTCGAAGGCCTTCCCCGCCCGCGGCAGGCGGAGGAGGACGTGCCGCTGCCCGGCCGCTTCGCCCGCACGGGAGAGGCGGGCCTGGCCGGCGTGCTGTCCGTCACCCAGCTCGGCGCCCCGCAGAACGCCTCGGGCGACGAGCCGACGGGCCCCACGCAGGCGGCGGACACCACGGCAGGCACGACCGCGACACCCCCGACCGACGCGCCCTTCGACGCCCCCGCAGCCACGGGCGACCCCGGTCCCGCGGAGTCCGGCGACCACACGGCCCCACCGCAGCCGGTGGAACGCCGCAACCGCCTCCACGACGAGCTGATCGCGCTGGTCGAGGCGGAGGCCCCCGGTGTCACCCAGCCGGGGCACTCCTCCTACCTTCCCGGTGTGGCGTCCCGGATCGCCGACTACACCTCCCCCACCGGTCTGCGCGCCCTGCCCGGACGCGGCCCGAGGGGCGTGCAGCGCTTCCACTTCCGGCATCTGGCCAAGGGCGGCGCCCGGCTGGTCGAGGTCACCCTGTCCGCCGGCCCGCGCGCCGGCGCCGAGGAACGGCGCACCATCCGCGGGCGGAACGCCGGTGCGGGCACCGGACTCGAGCAGTATCACGCGCACCAGCCGGCGGGGGTCGCCACCGGGACGACGGACACCGCCCAGCACGCGCTCGCCTTCCACCCCACCACCCGCTATCCGCAGCCCGGCCACGACACCCGTACCGACCGCAGCGGCCCGGCGCTGAGCGCCGCCACCGCCCGCAGCCACGGCACGAAGTCCGCCGCCACCGCCGAGGACCGGTTCTGGCTGCGCACCGACAGCGTCGCCGACTTCGATCTGGAGTACGACTACCAGGTCGGGGTCCGTTCCGAGCTGGTCGCGGACTGGCCGCCGAACGTGCTGGGCGGCATGGTGCAGGGCTGGTTCCTGCCGTCGGCCGGCGAGACGGACACAGGATCGGCATCCGGGGTCGGCGACTGGATCAGCCGCACGCTCGGCGACCGCCCCGCCCGCTCGGCCGTCGTGCCCGCCCGGGTGACGCTCCGGTTCACCGGCAGCGAGGCCGCCGAGGGCCGGCAGGTGGACCCGCCGCTCCCGCCCGAGGTATCGCAGACCCCGCCGGTCATGAAGGGCAACCGCTACGTCCCGACCGGACCGGCCCCCGTCTTCGACTTCAACGCCTGGCCGGAACTGACCACCGCGTTGAACACCGTCGCCCCCGGACAGAACCGCACCTGGCGGTCGCTGGAGACGTCCACGTCCGCCGAGAGCACAGCGGTCCGGATCGGTGAGCTGATCCAGGCCGGCGAGATCAGTCTGGATCACCCGCGCACCGCGGCCGGGTTGACGGAAAGCATGCCC
>NZ_VJZD01000064.1 GCF_009377175.1 Streptomyces adustus | reverse complement strand
CGCCCGTCCCGCCCGAGCCGGGGCCCCGCGGTCAGTCGTCGCTCTCGTGGCGCACGAACCAGCAGCCGAGGAGCACCAGCGCTCCCCACACGGCCGCCACCAGGGCGGGCCCGCCCACCGTGGAGCCGTAGGCGACCGCCGGGATCGCGGCGACCATGGCGAACCAGGTCATCAATCCCCACATGCTGAGCGACTCGGGCAGCCGCTCCCGGGCGCGGCGCACGACGACCGCGCCCGCGCACACGCCGTAGACACCCGGGGCCAGCAGGGCGAGCGCGACGCCGACGGAGAGCTCCGGAAGGTCCCCCGGTCTGTGCAGGGTCACCGCCCCGAACACCATGAGCACGACTCCGACGAGCACGGCGAGCGCTCCCCACACCCGTCGCCTCAGGACCCCGCCGGGGCGGTGCGCCCCGGGCCACGATCCGCCGCCGTACGGCTCTTCGCTGGTGCTGGTCATGAGCACGACCCCCCGGCCTCTCGGACACGCCCCTACCGAGAGGACCCGGACCCCGCGTCGGTGATGCAGGCCGGAACCGCCGGCCGCCTCGTTCCGGTCACGCGCCGACGCCCCGGACCGCCCCGTGCCCGATCAGGCTCCGCGCGCAGTCCAGCACCGTCTCCCCGGCGGGCCGCGGCCGCCGGTCCAGGGGCCGCGCGGCCTTCTCGGTGGTGTGGCGGTTGCGGCGGCCGGGCGCGGGGACGATCTCCCGCAGCTGCGCGTCGCCGAACCGGGCCGCGAGACGTACCACGACGTCCGGAACCCGACGGGTGGGCACCCGGGCACCGTCGGCGCCGACTCCCCCGTACCGGGACCGGCTCCCCCTCCGGTCGGCCGCCGCGCCGTCGGTCAGACGAGGTGGGCGAAGACGACCAGGTTCTCGGTGTAGTCCTTGGCCGTGTGGTCGTAGTCCCCGGCACAGGTGATCAGGCGCGCCTGGGCCTGCGCGGTGTCGGCGTAGACGCGCTGGTCGGGGAAGTCGTCCTTCGCGAACTTCTCGGTGTCGTCCACCACGAAGGACGCCTTGCGCCCGTCGGCGCGGGTGACGTAGAACTTGTCGCCCTTCTCGAGGGCGGAAAGGTCGGCGAACACGGCCGCGGACGTCATCGTGTCGACGTGCCCGGCGATGATCGCGGTGCCGGGCTCACCCGGGGAGGCTCCGTGGGCGTACCAGCCGACGAGGTTGGTGTCGTCCGCGTCCGGAGGCTGCAAGTGCCCCGTGGGACCGATGACGAGGTCGGAGAAGGGCGCGTCGACGGAGATCTTGGGGATGAGCAGCCGCTCGGGCCTGGCTCGCGGCAGATGCTTGCCCACCGGAGCCGCGACCGCCGAGGCCGCCGCCCCGCCCTGGAGGGTGCGCGGCGGATACGCGGAATCGGCCGGCGCGTGCCGGCCGCCGGCCAGGATCATCGCCAGCACCAAGAAGGCCGTGCCCCACAGCCACGTGCTCGTCGAACGGTTCCCGGACGAGGAAGGAGCGGCTGCCATCGGATACCACCTCACTACGGCTGGGCAGCTGAGCGGGAACGGCACACGGACCGCGGGCCGGGCCGCCACGGGACGCAACCGGTGGCGACCCGGCTGCCGTCCGCGTCAGACACGGTCAGGCTGCGCCCTCGGCCGCCTTCTTCCGTCGCCACGCGTACATGCCTGCCGCCCCGATGCCCAGGACGGCCAGGCCGCCCGTGGAGACATTCTGCGAGGCCAGTGCGCCCCCACCGGTGTGCATGCCGCCGCTGGGCCGGTCGCGCTCGTCGTTCCCGAAGTCGTTGCCACGACCGCCGCCGCCGTCGTTGTTGCCGCGCCCACCGCCGTCATTGTTGCCACGGCCGCCGCCGTCATTGTTGCCACGGCCGCCGCCGTCGTCGTTGTTGCCGCGCCCGCCCCCGTCGTTGTTGCCACGGCCGCCGCCGCCGTCGTTGTTGCCGCGCCCGCCCCCGTCATTGTTGCCACGGCCGCCGCCGTCGTTGTTGTTGTCGTTCCGGTAGGTCTCCGGGTCCTGCTTCGGGTCCACCTTGGGAACCCAGTCGTCCGCCCTCACGGCGGCCAGCGCGCCGCCACCGGCGTGGATTCCACCGCGCGGCGATTCGTAGCCGCCGCCGTCGTCGCGTTCCCGGCCGGAGGACGAGTCCCGGCCACTGTCCTTGCCCTGCTCTCTGCTGTAGGACGAGTCCTGATCGTTGTTCGAGTCGTCGCCGGTCGCGTGAGCGCCGGGGGTGGCGATCGCGAGAGCGGCCGAGGCCGCTGCCGTGGCGAGCAACATGCGGGCTGATCGCATGTGAGGGTCCTTCCGTCGCAGCCGGGCAGCTGGGCTTTGTCAGCTGAAGTGACCCGGCCTTGACGTGATCTACCGTCAGCCACACCACTGCATCGCACCATCCGGGGCGCTCAGTCGGGTTACCCTGCGCCCCGTCCGGCCGCCTTCCGGTTGCCGACCGGCCCGGCACCGGTTCGGTCGGCCCGCTCCCGGCCGCCGGGCCCGGCCGGACTCAGCCGGCCGCCAGCAGCACCGCCAGTGCCGTCGCCGTGTCGGGGTGACGGTCCACCAGCGCCGCCCCGCGCGGTCCCGCGGCCGCCGTCTCCCAGGCCCCGTCGCAGCCCAGCAGGCCGGCCACCGCGTCGCAGGCCGCGGGGTGGGCGGCGAGCAGCGCCACGCCCCGGCCGGCCTCCGCCCGGCGTGCCGACGCCGGGACACCCGGGTCCGGCGCCTCCCGCCAGGGCGGCACCCACGCGTCCAGCGCCGTCAGCCGGCCCGGGAAGATCCGCCCCGCCTCGCGGATCAGCAGGGGCGCCAGTTCGCCGCCGCCGTCCCGCAGGGTGGTGATCAGGGTCGGCAGCCAGGGCAGCAGCACGGGATCCGGCAGCCGCGCGAACGCGTTCGACACCGCTTCCACGACGAAGTCGGTGAGGCCCGGCACCGGTTCCAGGGCCTGGACGAAGCCGCTGAGGTAGCGCGGGTAGGCGGGCACCACCAGCGGGTTGTCCAGCAGTTCGTCGCACCGCGCCCGCAGGTCCGCGCGGGTGAGGTGGCCGAGCTGGGTCCGGGCCGCCCACAGCAGCGCGGTCTTCGGCGGGTCCTCCGGGTGGGACTGCGCGACCGCCAGTTCCAGCTGGGTGCGGTCACAGCCCAGCGACAGCGCCAGGCTCTCCATGCTGAACAGGAAGCCGAGCATCGCGGCGACCTGGCGGACACCGGCGTCCTCGTCGGTGAACGCCGTCGGCAGCAGGGTGCAGTAGTGCGCGTAGCCCGTCTTGACGAAGCGCTCGATCCACGGCGGCAGCACCGGCTCGCTGGTGCGGTAGAACGCCAGGAGCCGGCGGACCCGGCGCAACACCTCCGGCGCGCCGTCGACGCTGCGCTCGGCCGCCAGGGTCTCCAGGGCACGGGCGCCGAGCTCGTCGGCGAGCCGGCGGCTGCGCAGATACAGGGTCGCGTCCTCCACGGTCTCCAGGACGGTCGCCGTGGTCGCCCGCGGAGCGTACGCCGTGCGCCGCAGGCGCTGTTCCAGGACCTGCTCGATGCTGATGCCCTCGTAGCCGAGCTCGATGAGGGCGCGCTGGTGGGTGCCCAGCGCCAGGTCCCAGGACTCCTGGATCGACCGCTCGCCCAGGCGCCGCTCCCCCATGATCGGGCGTGCGGCGCCCTGCGGCAGCAACCGGCGCAGCATCCAGAGCACATCGGAGCAGCGCTCCAGTTCCGGCCGGGAGGCGATGTCCAGCAGCGCCCGCTGCACACCGCGCTGTTCGAGGCGCAGCGCGAGCGGTTTCAGCCGGTCGTGCACGTCGCGGGCCAGGGGCGGCAGGGCGTCGTAGCCGACCTGGCCGATCCGGTCGCCGCCCATCATGATCTCGACGAGGCGGCGCACGTCGCGCCGGCCCGGCACGCTGTCCTTCTCGATGCAGGTGACGGCCGCGTCCTGGAAGTCGTACGGCGTCGGCTTGGCCCGGTCGCGCATGCCCGCGAGCAGGATCGACGTCTCGAACACCGCGATGGCGTCGGCGGTGGAGGCGAGGTAGCCGTTGCGGCGCGCGGCCCGCACGATCTCCACCGACCAGCCGAGCAGTTCCGCCTCGTCGAGCGGGTCGAGGACGGGCGGCCTCCGCAGGAAGCCGGACAGCCGGTCCGCGGCCGCGCCGCTCTCCCCGCTCGACGCCACCGATCCGGTCGGGTCCTGAGCGGCCTGCGCCGCGGCCGCCACGGCCTTCGTGGCCCGGCCGCTCTTCGCGCCGTTCTGTCCGGCGAGGCGGAACGGCTGCACCTTGGTGCGCCGCAGGTTCTTCGCCCACACGGTGGCGGCGATCGAGACCGAACCGGCGGCGAGACCGAACTGCGCCTCGATCGCCGCATGGCTGGACGGGATCAGCCCGTGCTGCCACTTGGTCGCGGTGCGCGGACCGATCTCGAACGTGTCGGCCCCCCGCACGCCGAACTCGGCCACCCGGCTGGCCGCGTGGAACGCGCCGCAGACGTACAGGCAGTCGGCCGGGTCCGTGCCGGTCGCGGTCAGGTGCTCGCGCATCCTGGTCCACATGTAGCGCTCGCGGTCCTCGTCCACGCGCACCCGGTGCTCGTCGCCGGGGGCCAGGCGCCGGAAGAGGCTGCCGATCAGCAGCATGACCTGCCGGTAGGTGTCGTGGTCGCTGTCGCCGAGCGGCAGTTCGACGTACTGGTGCCACCACTCCGACCAGTGCCGCACCCGGCCGTGGCGCAGCAGGTGCTCCTCCAGCTCGGCGAAGCGGGGCCGCAGGTCACCGATCTCGACGCCGACGGCGTCGCCGTGCAGCGCGGCCTCCTCCTCGGCCGGCGGGGCGTCCGGGTCGGCCGCCGCGGCGGCCTGCGGTGCTCGCTCGTCCCACTGGTACACGTGGTCCGAGGAACGGTCGACGAGGACCAGTTCCACCCCGGGGGTGTCGAGGGCGTAGGCGATGGCCTGGTACTCGGCCGACGCCTCGGTGATCGGCGCGACCACGGACAGCGGCGCCCACTCGGCCGGGAAGCCCTCGGTCTCGGTCGCGAAGGCCTGTACCGCCACCGGGAGCCGGCAGTTGCGCAGTTCGGTCAGCAGCGGCGCCATGTCCTCGCACAGTTCGAGGTACACGACCTTCGGCCGCTTCTCGCGCAGTCTGCGGGCCATCGCGGTCGCCGAGGCGGGCGAGTGGTGGCAGACCGGGAAGATCTCCAGCGGCTCGCGCACCGCGCGGTCGACGTCGTCGACGATGCCGAGGAGGATGCCCTCCAGGGCCCCCGGCCCGTCCGCGAACGCCTGGGCGGCTTCCTGGAGTTGTCCGCGCAGCGCGCCGAACGCGCTCTCGTCGGTGCCGCTCATGACAGGGTGGCGATCGCGTCGCGGCCGCCCTCCAGGAACTCCGTCCAGGAACCGCCCTCCTCCTTGCTGCGCGGCTCCACGACACCGTGCAGGTACTTGTTGAGGATGGCCAGGTCCTCCGGATCGCGCCGGGCCAGCGACCCGACGAGCGAGGAGGCGAGGGTGTGCGCGGTCAGCGCGCGCTCGCCGAAGAAGTTGCCGTGCAGGATCGCGTCCTCCAGCACACCGATCTGCTCGGCGGTGGACAGGGCCGACTCCAGCTTCTCGTCGTCGCTGCCGGCCGCGGCCGCGGAGGCGCGCAGGTCGGCGAAGCTCTGGAGCAGCACGTCCAGCAGGGTCGGCGGGACGTCCAGCTCGATCTGGTGCCTGCGCAGCAGTTCCTCGGTGCGGAAGCGGACGATCTCCGCCTCGCTCTTCTTGTTGGTGACCACCGGGATGCGGACGAAGTTGAAGCGGCGCTTGAGCGCCGAGGACAGGTCGTTGACGCCCCGGTCGCGGCTGTTGGCGGTGGCGATGACCGAGAACCCGGGCTTGGCGAAGACGATGTTGCCGTTGTCGTCGCCGGCCAGTTCCGGTACGGAGATGTACTTCTCGGACAGGATCGAGATCAGCGCGTCCTGGACGTCGCTGGTGGAGCGGGTGAGCTCCTCGAAGCGGCCGATCGCGCCGGCCTCCATCGCGGTCATGATGGGCGAGGGGATCATCGACTCCCTCGACTGGCCCTTGGCGATCACCATGGACACGTTCCACGAGTACTTGATGTGGTCCTCGGTGGTACCGGCCGTGCCCTGCACCACGAGCGTGGAGTTGCGGCTGATCGCGGCGGACAGCAGCTCGGCGAGCCAGCTCTTGCCGGTGCCGGGGTCGCCGATGAGCAGCAGGCCGCGGTCGGAGGCCAGGGTGACGATGGAGCGCTCGACGAAGCTGCGGTCGCCGAACCACTTCTGCGCGACCGGCCGGTCGAGTCCGTCGGCGCGCTCGGAGCCGAGGATGAACAGACGCACCATCTTCGGCGACAGCCGCCAGGCGAAGGGCTTGGGGCCGTCGTCGATCGACTCCAGCCAGTCCAGCTCCTCGGCGTACTTCATCTCGGCGGGGGCGCGCAACAGCTCGGACATATCGGTGCCTTTCTGGGCAGGTCTCAGCAGGAAAAGAAGAAAAGGAGGGGGCAGCCCGGGGCTGGGAGCCCGCGAGGGCGGAACGCTCGATGTACGCAGGCGCCTCAGGCCAGGAACGTCTTGAGCTCCTGGACGAGCTTGCGGATGTGGCCGGAGATGACCGGTGTGCCGAGATCCTTGAAGCGTTCCCGGAACCAGGGGTTGACGCTGGCGCGGCCGGAGCTGGTGACCGAGCCGACGGGAATGAACTTCGCGCCGGAGCGGTGGATGGCGACCATGCTCGCGAACAGCTGCTCGGTGCGCCATTCGTAGAAGTCGGAGATCCACACCACGACGGTGTTGCGGGGCTCGGCGATCTTCGGCTGGGCCAGCGTCATCGCGACCGTTCCGTCGGTGCCGCCGCCCAGGTTGGTGCGCAGCAGGGTCTCGAAGGGGTCGTGCACCCAGGGGGTGAGGTCGAGTGCCTGGGTGTCGTACGCGATGAGGTGGACGTCGACCTTCGGCAGTCCGGCGAAGATCGACGCGAGGATGGTGCAGTTCACCATCGAGTCGACCATCGAGCCCGACTGGTCCACGACCACGATCAGCCGTTGGGGCGTCGTCCTGCGGGCGGTGTGCCGGTAGTAGAGGCGGTCGACGTACAGCCGCTCCTCCTCCGGGCTCCAGTTGGTGAGGTTCTTCCAGATGGTGCGGTCGAGGTCGAGGTTGCGGAACACCCGCTTGGGCGGCACCGAGCGGTCCAGGGCGCCGACCGACGCCTTCTCCACCTGGGTCCGCAGGACCTCGGAGACCTCCTCGACGAAGCGCCGGATCAAATCCTTGGCGTTGGCGAGGGCCACCCCTGACAGGTTGTCCTTGTCCCGCAGCAACTGCTCTATCAGCGACATGCTCGGGGTCAGCTGGGCCGCCAGTCGAGGATCGGCCAGCACCTCGCGCAGCCGCATCCGCCTGACGAGTTCGGCCTCGATGGCGCCGAGTTCCGGCCCGATGGCCGGTATCAGCTTGCCGAGGTCGGGCGTGCCGAAGCCGACTCCGGTACCGGTCGGGGCGACACCGCCCGGCATCGCGGTGCCTCGCCCGGTCCGGCCACCGCGCAGGTCGCCGGGGCGGCAGCCGAGGGCGCGCTCCAGCCAGCCCGCGTCGGACTGCCAGCGCGACAGCTGTCCCGCGGTGACCGTGGCGGAAGGGGAGGCGAACACGTTGAGCAGCACCTTCGACACCAGCGCGGCACGGCGGACCTCGGCGTCCCGGTCCCGCCCGGCGTCCTCGGCTTCGGCCTCCGTCTCGACCTCGGCATCGGTGGCGGCGTCGGCATCGGCATCGGTGGCGGCGTCGGCATCGGCATCAGTGGTGGTCGCCGGTTCGCCCTCGCTCCGGGCTTCCGGCCGAGGGACCATCAGTCCGTCCAGTTCGGCGACCAGTTCGGGGTGGCGCTGCACGATCGAGTCGACGGAGGTCTGCGGGTCCAGCAGCGCGGGCGGCAGGCCGATGTCCTCGACGACGGCGAGGCTCGACGACTCCAGGGCCGGCTGCTCCTCGTGGTCGAACAGCCGGGCGAGCAGCCGCCAGTACAGCACTTGGCGACGGTTGTCGTACGGGTTCGCTTCCGGGTGGTGCCCGTTCGTCCGCTCGGTCATTTGCGCAGCAGCCTTCCGGCGCGCTCGCGCAGCACCACCACGGCGTCGGCGGCGGCCTTCTCCGCCCTGGCGCCCGCCTTGTCGGCCGTGCCGCCGACCCAGCCGCCGGCGTGGATCGCGACGGCCTTCTTCCGTACGGTCGTCTCGACGGCGAGCGGCTGGACCCCGAACGTCCCGGCGTCCCAGCGCAGCAGCCCGATGCACGCGCCGGAGGCCTCGACGGCCTCGGGCGTGAGCGGTCCGGCGACCGGGATGCGGTCGGTGTCGACGACCAGCGGCTGCCCGGCGACGGTGAAGGTCAGCACGTCGCCGCCGGGTCCGCCGTCCTGCGGGGACTGCTCCGGCGCGTCCGTGGGCGCCGTCTGCGGTTCGGCCTTGCGGACGGTGTACCCCTCCAGGAACACGGGGACGGCGATCCGGGCCGGATGCCGGTCCAGCGGCACCGTCGCCGAGGCCGTCGCGGTCGGCAGCGCGACGCGGGCGGTGGCGAAGGCGTCGGCGGGCTCGCCCGGCCGGGCGTGCTCGTCGCTCCAGATCAGGTCGCCCTCGACGGTGAGCGGCATGTCGGTGATGTCCATCGAGCGGCCCTCGCCGACGGCGGCCAGCAGCGACATGTGCGGCCGCAGCAGTTGCCACACACCGGCGCCGACGACCGTGTCCGGCTTGGGGACCGCCACACCGGCCCGCACCAGGCGCGGCGGGGTCCCGTCGGCGGGTTCGAGCACGGCGTGGACCTGGGCCTGCGCGGCGGTGGCGTGTTCGTGCACGTCGACGCCGAGAGGCAGCAGACGTCCGGTGACCGTGGCGACGGCGGGCGTGTCGGTGGCGCCGGGCAGGGTCAGGAGCATCGCCCGTGACCACAGGTCGGCCCAGCGGCGGACCGGGACGTTCTCCAGGGCCGCTCCGGGGCAGGACGCCGCGAGTTCGGCGGCGAAGCCGTCGAGGAGCGTCGCCAGGCGGCGCAGGGACGGCTCGGGGAGCATCGCGGAGACGACCTGTGCGGATCCGGCGACCACGTCGTGGTCGATGCCCTGCCATCCGGTGCGCGCCAGGTCGGCCAGCCAGGAACGGGCGGCGGCGAGCAGGTTCGCTGCCTGCGCTCCGGCGGACGCCGGGGCCGTCTCCCCGCCGTGCGGCCGGCCGGTCAGCTCCTCCACGCGGACCACGAGGGCGTCGTGCACGGAACCCAGCAGTGCGGTGCGGGCCGCCGCGAGGGCGACGAGGTGGTCCTCGGCCGCGGCTCCGGCCGCTGCCTTCTCGGCGGCTTCGGCGACCCTGGCGGCCAGCGGGGAACCCGCGACGGCCTGCGCGAACTCCGTGAGGGCCGCGGCCTGGTCGGGCCGGGGACGCAGCAGCCCGCCGACCAGGGCCCGGTCGAACGCGTCCACGGCGGCCAGTGCCTCGTCGAGCCCGGTGATCTCCTCGACGAGCGGGCCGGCGCCCTCCGCCGGGCCGGGACGGAAGGTGTGCGCGGGCCCTCCCGGCGCGGTCCGCCTGGTCGGCGGGAACCACTGCATCTCCGGCAACGGGCTGCTGGTGTGGGCGAGTTCGAGGTAGGTCAGGTGGCGCAGGAACCGGCTGAAGACCGGGGCCGCGGCCGTGGCGTCCGCCTGCGCGGGACGGGTGCCGATCATGTCGGCGGTGATGCTCTGCGCGCTGGGCTGTGCGGCGGACCCGGCGGACTCGATCCGCAGATAGCGGGCGACGCGCTCGGCGCCGTACTGGAGCACCGCCTCGTTGACCAGGGCCCGTATGTGGTTGCAGAACGAACCGCGCGCGCCGCCGCAGGGCCGGTTGTTGTTGGTGCTGCACGCGAACGCGTAGGTCCGGGCCGCGATCGACGAGACGTAGACCCGCTCGATGTCCGAGCCGCTCGACACCACTCCCTGGAGGCGTCCGTCGGCCAGTTCGACGAACGGGACCTTGGCGAGCTTGCGTGGCATGGCGGGTGGGATCACCCGTGCCGTGCTCGACCTCTCCCAATCTGACAACGCGCCATCTCCTTTGCGCCCAGGGGACTGTCACCCCGGATCGGCGGGACACGGCAGAACATACGGGCCACCACTGACAACGGCCCTCGGCACCGCTCCCTGACCGTCGTCAGTCCTCCGGGTAGAGGGCCTGCGCGATGCGCAGGTGGAGATCGTGCTGCCCCTCCCCGGGCGGGGTGGGGGTGGCCTCGACGACGGCGCGGGCGACGGTGCGGAGTTTCACGTTCGTCTGCTGGCTGTGCCGGCGCAGCACCCGGAAGGCCACGTCCTCGTGCACGCCGTACAGCGCCATGAGGACACCGCGGGCCACGTCCACGTCCTCCTGCGAGGCGCGGGCGCGCGCGATGTCCACGTCCGCCGACTCCTGGGCGTGCCGCTGGACCGGCTCGGTGACGTCCACGACGAATCCCCGCAGTACGACCACGGAGTCGTCGTCGACCCGGCCGTCGCCCACGAGCACGGCGTGCCGCTCCTGCCCGTCACGGGTCAGCAGCCGGTAGTACGTGCTGAACGGCGTCCCCGTGCGCAGTCCGCGGTCCCACACCCGGCGGATGCCCTCCCGGTCGTCGGGGTGCACGTGCCGGTCCAGCATGGCGTCGTCGGCCGGGGTCTCGTCGGAGTCGTAGCCCAGCAGGCGGCACATGTCGTCGGACCACCACCAGGCCTCCTCGGGCACCCGGAAGAGGAACACACCGGTGAGCGCATCGGTGTCGTCCGCCGGACCGACCCGTTCCTCCGTCACCGCGCAATACCTCCCGTGGCGGGTCCCTCCGGGCCCTCTCGCCCGGCCTGGGAGTCTGGCCCCACGAGAAGTCTGGCACCCCCGCTCCCCGCGCGCCGCCGGAACACGGCACGGCGTCGGGCTGCGGAGGGAGCCGACGCCCGGGGCACCGGCCGGAGTGCGCCGTCAGCGGTCCGTACGGGCGTCACTCCATCAGTCCCGCGGCCAGGGTCGCGCCGAGTTCCCAGCACGCCCGCACATCGGCCTTGGCCGGCTCGCCGGTCACGGCGACCGGTTCGGCGGCACGGCGCCAGCCGAGGCCCGTCGTGATCGTCTCGATGCCGCGCACCGCTCCCGTGACGTCGTTGCCGCCGTGCACGTAGAAGCCGAACGGCCGGCCCCGGGTGGCGTCCAGGCAGGGGTAGTAGACCTGGTCGAAGAAGTGCTTCAGCGCGCCGGACATGTACCCGAGGTTCGCCGGGGTGCCCAGCAGGAACCCGTCGGCGGCCAGCACGTCGGAGGCCGTGGCGGACAGCGCCGGCCGCCGTACGACGTCGACGTTCTCGATCTCCGGGTCGCTCGCGCCGGAGACGACGGCCTCGAACATGGCCTGGCAGT
This sequence comes from Streptomyces adustus, assembly GCF_009377175.1. Taxonomy (GTDB): domain Bacteria; phylum Actinomycetota; class Actinomycetes; order Streptomycetales; family Streptomycetaceae; genus Streptomyces; species Streptomyces adustus. The sequence continues at coordinate 28,626 of NZ_VJZD01000064.1, read as the reverse complement.
GGGGCGAGGGCGTGTGATGCACGATCAGCAAGGTGGGCACACTCCCGAACCCTGCCGTCCGGGCGGCCCGGACCGCAAGCCGGACCGCCCGGGGCGCGCACGCCCCGAGTGCTAACCAGTAGTGGCGGTGGCGGTGGCGGTGGCGGTACCTGCCGGGATGCGTTCCAGGACGCCGCCCGCGAACACGTCGTACAGCGGCAGGGTCTCCAGGTGGACGTAGCCGATGTGGCAGTCGCAGGCGGTGAGGGGGCAGGGGCGCGGGCGCAGGGCCGTACGGTAGGAGCCGTCGTAGAGGTTGCCCAGTTCGGCGCGGACGAAGTGGCAGCGGCGGACGGTGCCGTCGCCGTCGACGGAGATCACGGACTCCCCGGTGCGGCAGGGCAGGCCCGCGCTGGCGTGCGGACGGCGGCTGTAGGGGAAGAGCGGGTCCAGTTCGGTCCACAGGTCTGCCTGCGCGTCGTCGTAGGTGTGGCCCTCCGCGGCGTTGACCCACAGGTACACGTGCGGGGGCAGCTCGGCGCGCAGCCGCCGGGCGGCCTCCAGATGCTCGGGCAGCCCGACGATGCCGACGCTGAAGCGCACGCCGAGCCGGACCAGTTCACGGCACTTGGCCAGAAAGCGGTCGTACGGGGTCTGGCCGGGGTGGTAGGTGCACCACAGGGCGAGGGTGTCGGGGTCGGCGTCCGCCAGCCAGTCGGTGCGGCAGCTGAGGTTGGTCTGGATGGCCACGCGGCGGATGTGCGACTGGTGGGAGAGCTCGGTCAGGGTGCGCCGGTACCAGGACCGGACCAGGCCCTCGCCCCACGGGGTGAACAGCAGCGAGAGGCGGTCGGTGGTGCGCTCCGCGGCCCAGGCGGCGAACCGTTCCAGGGCGGCCCGGTCCGCGCGCAGCTGCTCGCGGCTGTCGCGTCGCTTGGCGAAGGGGCAGTACGGGCAGTCGTAGTCGCAGGAGGCCAGCGGGCCGCGGTAGAGCAGGGTCAGGTCCATCGGGGCGCGCTCACTTCCTCTCGTAGGCGGCCATGGCGGCCCGGACGGCCGGGGAGAACAGCTCGGGGCCGATCGCGTCGGAGTGGGCCAGGCCCTCGGGGGTCAGGCGCAACGTCGCGGACGCGCCCGGTTCGACGGGTTCCAGCCAGCCCAGGGACGCGAAGCGCGCCAGCTCGGGTCCGAAGTCGTCGGCGGGGGCGCGTCCGTCGAATCGGCCCGCGTAGTCGGCGAGCGGCAGTCCTTCCGCCTGGAGCAGGGACTGGAGCAGGTGGCGCCTGCGGGCCTCGTCGGCGTCCATCGGGCGGCCGTACTCGGCGTGGGCGAAGTCGGCGGCGGGCCGCGAGACGTAGTCGTCGATGATGGAGCGGATCTCGTGCATGCCGACGGCGTAGTCGAAGGAGTAGTGCAGGCCCGCGGTGTAGGAGCGGGCGCCGCAACCCAGGCCGATCATGCCGTCGGTCTGGCAGGCGTAGTCGTCCGTGCCCTGGGGCGGGGCGTCCGCGCGCCGGAACATGCGCATCGACTGCTGCTCGTACCCGTGTGCGAGAAGGTGGTCGCGGCCCACCCGGTACAGCCGCAGGCGCTGTGCGTCCCAGGCCGGGTCGGCGTCGCCCGCGCGGCGGCCGAGGCCGGTGAGCGGGCGGATGTAGAGCGGGTAGAGGTACAGCTCCTCCGGCCGCCAGGCCAGGGCCGCGTCCAGGGAGCGCAGCCAGGAGGCGTCCGTCTGGCCGTCGATGCCGTAGATCAGGTCGATGTTGAGCACGGGTATCCGGGCGTCGCGGACGCGGCCGAGTGCCGCCTCGACGTCGGCCCGGCGCTGAGGGCGTACGGCGGCCCGGGCCTCGGTGTCGTCGAAGCTCTGCACACCCAGGCTCAGCCGGGTGGTGCCGCGGGCGGCCAGTACCTCCAGCCGGTCGGCGCTCGCCGTGGCGGGCGAGGCCTCCACCGAGAGCGGTACGGCCCGCAGGTCGGCGCCCATGCGGTGCTCGGCGATGTCGCACAGCCGCTCCAGCTCGGCGGCGGTGAGGAAGGTGGGGGTGCCGCCGCCGAAGGCCGCGGTGGCGAACCGGACGGGCTCCGAGTCGCCGAGCGCGTCCCGCACGGCGGTCGCCTGCCGCTCCAGGGCGTCCAGGTAGGCGCCGGTCAGACCGTCCGGGGCGCCGATGCGGGTGAACAGGTTGCAGAACCCGCAGCGGACCTCGCAGAACGGTATGTGGAGGTAGAGCGAGAGGGTGTCCTTCGGCTCCGTCGCCCAGAGCGTGCGCAGCCGGGGGCGGTCGGCCATTTTCCGGTAGGCCGTCTTGTGCGGGTAGGCGTAGACGTAGCTCTGGTAGGGGCTGACGTGCCGCGCGGGTTCGGTGCGCGGGAGGGGGCCGGTCACGGCGGTCATCGGGTGGCCTCCGTCGGGGCGGACGTCGCAGGGGCGGACGTCGCAGGGGCGGGCGTCCGGTCGGGCGTCGGGGCGGTCTGGTCGAGCGTCCGGTCGAGCCGGAAGTGGGCGTAGGGCACGGTCCAGACGGACGGGTGGCCGATGCGGTGACCGGTGTAGCCGTCCTCGCCGTACGCGGTGCCGTGGTCGGAGCAGACGATCGCGAAGCAGGGGCGTCTGCTGCTCGCGGCGGCGAACAGGCGGCCGATGTGCCGGTCCACGTACTCCAGGGCGGCGGCGTGGGTCTCGCGGGAGTCGCCCGCCTCCTTGGTGGCGCCGGGCAGGTGGAACCAGTTGGGCTGGTGCAGGGCGGCCACGTTGACGAACAGGAACAGTCGCTGTTCGTGGGGCAGTTCGCGGATCAGCCGTTCGGCGCGGGCCACCTGGTGCTCGAAGGACGTGGGTGACGCGACGCCGAACTCCGGTTCCCAGTGGGACTCCTGGAAGAGTCCGGGCAGCACCGAGCCCAGCGGGCCCTGCTTGTTGAAGAAGCCGACTCCCCCGACGCACGCCGTGTGGTACCCGGCCTCGGCCAGGCCGGAGACGAAGTCCGGGGTGTCGTAGACGAAGGTGCGCTCGGCGGTGGTCTCGCTGCCCGCGAAGCTCGCCGCGAACAGCCTTGGGTGCGGGCCGGGTTCGGCGGGCGTCGGCAGGAAACCGGCGAACATCGCCTGGTGGGAGGCGTAGGTGAAGCTTCCCGGAGCGTGTCGGCGCTGCCAGCGGCCGTCGGGGAGATGGCGGGCCAGATTCGGGATGCGGCCGGCCGCGGCCAGTTCGGCGGCGACGTCGTGGCGCAGGGTGTCCAGCGTGACGAGCAGGATGTCGTGGCTGCCGACGATCTCGTTCATGTCGGGGTCGCTCGCGGCCGTGCGCTGCGGCTGGGGCGTCGGTTCAGTCGCTGACATCGGTGGTTCCTGTTCTGTACGGGTCGAGCGGGTCTTGCGGGTCGTGCAGGTCGAGCGGGTCTTGCGGGTCTTGCGGGTCTTGCGGTGCGGCCCGCCTCGGGGGCCGGGCCGGGGCCGTGGTGGCCGTGGGAGCCGAGGTGGCGGTACGGGCAGGACGCGGGACGGCCGGGCGCGCGAGGGACGGGTGGCGCAGGATCGCGGCCACCTGGGTCGCGTAGGTGTCGCGGCCCTCCGCTCCGCTGCCCGGCAGGCCGGTCAGCCGGGGCAGCAGGTCGCCGAAGGCGTTGACCTCGCCGACCGCGAACCGCCGCCAGCCGACCGCCGGCAGGAGGTCGACGCCCACGCACAGGGTGTTCGGGAAGCAGGCCGCGGCCCGTTCGCACACGTCGAGGACCTCCGACCAGCGGGCTCCGGCCGCCTCGACGGCCGCACGGGCCTCGTCGAGGTCGCCGCGGCTGCCGCCGAGGTGCAGATTGGTCAGCGGCGAGGCGCTGGTGCGGACCACGGCGTGGGTGGCCCGGCCGCCCACGACGACGACCCGCAGATCGGCGGCCCGGCCCCGCTGGGAGGCCTTGGGCAGCCAGCGTTCGAGGTGCAGGCCGTCCGGGGCCAGTGCGTCCACGATCGCCGCGATGTCCTGCTCCCGTTCGTAGCGGCGCACCCTGAGGGAGTTGAACAGCCGCCCGTCCGGGGTCAGTTCGACGGAGGTGGTGGCCCTGATCCGCCCGGCGCCGGACGTCTCGACGGCGAGCACTCCGGACGCCGACGAGCCGTGCGCGGGCTTGACGAAGAGCCGGTGCATCCGGTGTGCGCGCATCAGAGCCCGTACGTCGTCCCAGCCGCGTACCGACGCCGGTTCCGTCCCCCGCTCCCCCGCCGCTTCCTCCGCCGCCGAGGTGGGTGAAGCGGGGACCGGGACTCCGCCCGCGGTCAGGACGGCGTGGCAGCGCCGCTTGTCGAACAGGACCGCCAGTTCGTCCGGGTCGTCGAGGCGGCGACCGCCGCGCAGCGTGCGCACCGCGCTCATCAGGCCCGTGTACCAGCGTGCCGAGCCCTCGACCCGGGTCGGGTCCCCGGTACCCCGGAGCAGACGGTCGACGGCCGGGTTCTCGCCGGGCGAGTCGATGCGGACCACCTCGTCGGCGGCGAAGTCGGCCCCGCCCGAACGCAGTACCTCCTCCCAGGACACGACGCGCGGCTCGGGCAGCCCGAACCCGCGCACCGCCGCGCCGAACAGCGCGACCCGGCGGTTCTCCGGGTTGCCGACGACCGCGAGGCGGGGACCGGCGCGGTGCGCCGGGTCCGCCTCATTCGCCGACGGCGACATACCGTGTCCTCGCGCTGCGGCCACGGCTGGGGGCCGGGGTGAGGTCGAGGTCCGTGACGTGCGGCTCCAGCGACTCGCGCAGCCGCTGGACCAGTTCCTCGCTCATGAAGTGGTGGCGGAGGCCGAGCGAGCGCAGGTGGGTGAGCGGCTGCCCGGACAGCAGGGCGGCACCGCCCTCGTCGCCGAGTGCGCCCATGCTGAGGTCGAGGGAGTCGAGTCCGGCGACGACCGGCGCGGCCGACACCGCCGCCGCTATCCCGTCCTGGATGTCGCTGTTCTGAAGGCCCAGGTGACGCAGGTCCGGGCAGCGCCCGAGGGCGGCCAGGAGCGGTTCGACGTCCGCCACCTCGCAGTCGCCGCCGTACCAGGTGGTGCCGAGCCAGAGTTCGAGGTGACGCAGGGCCGGGAACTCGCAGCCGCCCAGGGCGCGTACGGGATCCGGGGCGAGGCCGCCGGACTCGATCCGCAGGGTGCGCAGCGCGTCGTGGCGCAGCGGTTCGATCACCAGGTCCTCGGCGCCGCGCACGCCCAGCTCCTCCAGCTGGGGCCAGGCGCGCAGCACCCGGGTGACGGTGCCCTGCTTGATCCAGGAGATCTCCAGCTCCTCGGACTCCACGTCCGCGAGGAACAGCGCCCGCAGCCGCGGGAACCGGTGGGACTCGGCCGCGAGCAGTTCGAGGACCGGGTCGATGCCGTCCTCGTCCCACTCCGTCCACCAGGGTCCGACGACGACGGCGAGGACGTCCTCGGTGCGGACCTCGTCGAGGAAGCCGCGCCAGATCTTCTCGAACGGCGTGTCCCAGTCGGCGGCCAGCTTCCAGGCGACCGTGTCCGCTTCAGGCAGGGGGGCGGGACGGGCGTCGCCGGCCGGGGCGAAGGTGTGGACGGGCAGATTGCGAAAGCGCGTCAGGTGTGTGGGGTAGTAGACCATGGCTTCGCGCGGTCACTCACCGACGGCGACATAGCGGTGCACCGTGCCGTCCTCGTCGCGGTCCTCGTCGGGGTTGCGGCTGTCCAGGTCGAGCTCGACGCCCGCGGGTTCGAGCGTCTCCCGTATCCGCTGCTGGACGGGCTCGCTCAGGTAGTGGTGGTGCAGGTCGAGCCGCTTCAGATGGGTGAGCGGCTGCCCGCCGAGCAGCGCGGCCGCGCCGTCGTCGCCCAGGGTGCCCATGGACAGGTCCAGCACCTCGAGGCGGGCCACCACCGGGGCGGACGCCACGGCCGCGGCGACCTCGTCCTGGATCTCGCTGTTGCGCAGCGCCAGGTGCCGCAGGCGCGGCAGCCGGGCCCCGGACAGGATCGGCTCCAGGTCGGCGGCCTCGGTGTCGGCCCCGTACCAGGAGGTGCCCAGCCAGAGGTCGAGGTGCTCCAGCGCGGGCAGTTCGCTGCCGCCGATGCCGCGCACCACGCGGACGGGGAGTCCGCCGGTCTGCACGGTCAGTCTGCGCAGCGCGGTGTGGCCGAACGCCTCCAGCCGCAGGCCCGTCCCGCCGCGTACGCCGAACTCCTCCAGGTCGGGGAAGCCGGTCAACAGCCCGGTCACGTCGGTCTGGTTGATCCAGGAGATCTCGCACTCCTCGTAGACGATGTCACCGAGGAACAGGCCCCGCAGGGCGGGCAGCCGGTCACGGGCGGCCAGCAGCGCCGCCACGACCTCGGTGGAGGCGCTGTCGTACGCCTCCGTCCAGGCACCGACGATCAGTGCGCGCACCCGGGTCGTGTCCACCGCGGCACAGAAGCGCTCGAAGGCGGCCGTCCACTCCTCCTCGGCGTCGTAGACGCTGCCGGCGACCCGCCAGGCCACGGCGTCGGGTTCGGGCAGCGCCGTCGTCGCGTCGGCCTCGGGGAAGTCGAAGGCGGGCAGACCGTGAAACTCCTGCAAGTGCTGGCCGATGGTCATGCGGGCTGCTCCTGACGTGCAACGGATGCGGTGGGCGGTGCGCAGCAGTTCTACCAACAGGCACTGACAGCACGCCTCGGCAGGGTCGGTCGCGGCCGGTTGTCAGTGGTGGTCCGTACGGTCTGTGCGTGGAGTCCGGTGCGCCGAGCACCAGGACGGAGGGGAGAGCCATGTACCGGCAGGGAGACGTGCTGATCGTGCCCGTCGCGGAGGGGGCCGTGCCGACCCATGTCCCGCACGCGCCGAAGGAGGCGCGGGACACGCGGGGGCGGCTCGTGCTGGCCCTGGGCGAGGTGACCGGCCATGCCCACGCGGTGGTCGGTCCTGGCGAACTGGTGCGTGAGCCTGGACCGTTCGGGCCGCTGCTGCTGCATCTGCCGGAGGGCGGCCGGGTCGTGCACGAGGAACATGCGGCGATCACGCTGCCCAAGGGGTGGTTCCGGGTGATCCGGCAGCGGGAGTACGTACCGGGTTCCGTGCGGATCGTGGCCGACTGAGCTACGCGGTGGGCCGGGTGAGCGGGACGAGGGAAGCGATGACGGGCGGGCGCGTGGTGGACGTGGTGGACGTGATGGAGGAGACGGCAGTGACGGCACAGCTGGTGGCGGGGGACGTGGCCGGGACGGACGGGGCGCCGGTGGACGCCCTCCAGGACTGGCGTGCGTGCGCCGCGGCGGCCGAGCCCGCGGACCGTGCCGAGGCGGAGGCGGGCATCCTGCTGGCGTACCGGCAGGCCGGACTGGCCGCGCCGGAGCGGGTGGTGTGGGCGGGTTCCCCGCGCGAGGGCGTGACCCTGGTGCGGGCCCTGTCCGACGCGGAGCGGGGGGCGAGTGTGCGGGAGGCGGTGCGCAGCGCGCCCTGGGCGGCCGCACGCCGTGCCGCGCACGAGCGGATGGGGGCGGCGGGGTGGTCGGCCCACTGGTCGGCGACCGGAGGCCGTCTGTGGGAGACCACGCAGATGCTCGTCGAACGGATCCGCGGGGGTGTGCTGGACGACCTCGCCGGTGCGGACCGGCAGGCGGAGACGGAGATCCGGCTGATCCTGCTGGACGCGCTGCTCGGCCAGCACGACGCGCCGTGGCTCGCCGCCCTGAGCGCGGACGGACCGGCGCTGGACGGGCCGGCCCGGGTGTGCCGCAACGCCGGCTGGTGGTGGCCGTTCGAGAAGGTCGTGGTGGTGTGCGAGCGCCCCGTCGCCCTGCACCGCGACGAGGCGGGCCGACTCGACCGGGGCGACGGCCCGGCCCTCGCGTTCCCGGACGGTTTCGCCCTGCACGCCTGGCGTGGCATGCCGGTGCCGGCCGCCTTCCTCCAGGAGCTGCGCACGCTGACGCCGGAGCGGATCCGTGCCGAGGAGAACGCCGAGCTGCGCCGGGTCATGCTGGAGTACTACGGCTACGACCGCTATCTGAGCGACTCCGGGGCCCGTCCGGTGCACAGCGACGAGACGGGCACGCTGTGGCGGGTCGAGCTCGAGGGCGACGAGCCGGTCGTGATGGTGGAGGTCGTCAACTCCACCCCGGAGCCGGACGGTACGCACCGCACGTACTGGCTGCGGGTGCCGCCGACGACCCGGGAGGCCAGGGAGGGCGTGGCGTGGACGTTCGGTCTCGAGGCCGAGGCGTACGCGCCGCTGCGGGAGACGTGATCGGTCGCACCCCTGTTGCGGCGGCACGTGTCGCGCGATGATCCGTTCCGTCTCCCGGCACGCACCGGGAACCTGGAGCGAGGAGACGGCACGTGGGCACAGAGGCGGCGGCGAGCGTTCTGGTCACCGGCGGAACCGGGTTCGTGGGCAGCCATCTGGTGCGGCGGCTCCTCGAACGCGGCTACCGGGTGCACGCCACGGTCCGCAGCACCGCGAACGCCGCCAAGGTGGGGCCGCTCGCGCAGCTGCGGGAGGCCTTCCCCGGGCGGCTGGAACTGTTCGAGGCGGATCTGCTCGTGGAGAACTCCTTCGACGAGGCGATGCGCGGCTGCCGGGTGGTCTTCCATGTGGCCTCGCCGTTCCTCATGCCGGAGAAGATCAGGGACGGCCGCCGGGACATGGTCGACCCGGCCCTGCTGGGGACGCGCAATGTGCTCGGGAGCGTCGAGCGGACCGCGGAGGTCGAGCGGTTCGTGTTCACCTCCACCGTCGGCGCGATCTTCGGTGACTACGCCGATGTACGGGACATGGACGACGAGGTGCTGACGGAGAAGTACTTCAACACCACGAGCACCGTGGACAACAACCCGTACCACTACGCCAAGACCCTCGCCGAGCGGGCGGCCTGGGACGCGGAGGCGGCGCAGGACCGCTGGCGCATGGTGTCGGTCAACCCGGGTCTGGTGCTCGGCCCCTCCCTCACCCCGGCGTCGAGCTCCGGCAGCCTGTTCCTGCTCGACGAGCTGTTCAAGGGCTACTTCTGTTACGGCGCACCGGACTTCAGCTTCACCACCGCCGATGTGCGCGACGTGGCCGACGCCCATATCGCCGCGGCGGAGAACCCCGATGCGAAGGGCCGCTACATCGTCGCCGCGGAGACGATGACGTCGTTCCACGAGATGTCCCGCATCATCCGCACCCGTCATCCGCGCAGTCTCCGGCTGCCGCGCACGGCGCTGCCGCACTGGCCGGTGCGCATCCTGGGCCCGGCGTTCGGGCTGACGCAGGACTACATCCGCAAGCACCTCGGCATCCGGTTCCGGGTCGACAACAGCCGCAGCGTGCGCGAACTGGGCATCGTCTACCGCCCGATCGAGGAGACGCTGCTGGAGCACTACGAGGCTTGGCTGCGGCAGCGGCGGGCGTGAGGCGGGCGCCGCCGCGGCAGCGGCGCGCGTGAGGCCGGCGTACGTGACGGACATCCCGGCGGGGGACGCGGACGTCAACAGGGTTGCGCTGTACGGGTGTCGGGGCCGCACGGGATCATGATCCCCATGTCTCACACCTCTCGACGAAGACTCCTCGCCGTCCTCGCGGCCTCCGCCGCCTCCGTACCGCTCGCCGGAGCGGTCGCGGCCCCGGCACGGGCCGCAGGCAGCGGCACCCTCGCGGACGTCGAGCCGTTCGCGGGTCCGGCCGGGCTGTCCTCGGCCCGCTCCTCGGTGACCCTCGCCCCGCTGGACGCCTCCTACTTCACCGCGGCGACGCTCACCGCCCCGCTCACCACGACGGTGCTCGCGGGCACTCCTGCCCGCACCGAGGTCACCTCCGGCGGCAGGCGGGTCGCGCTGCTCACCCAGGGCGCGCGGACGGTCGTCCTGCCCGGCCCGCAGCGCACGTTCGCGGAGAACAAGCGGCCCTTCGCGGACGACTTCCAGCGCACCCTGCCCGATCTGTCGCTGGACCCGGCGAACCGCAAGTACTGGGGCACGTCGCCCGGCGGCGGCAGCTGGTACACGCTGGGACCGGTGGACACCGACTACGCGGTGGTGCCGGGCAGCGGCCTCATCAGCCTCACCACCGACGGCGCCAGCCGGCACGCCAGCCTGCACGACGAGGAGATCACCGACGTCGACGTCCGCTGCACGGTCCGGTTCGACAAGGTGCCCACCGGCCAGGCCTGTTCCGCCGGTCTGACGTTCGGCTACCAGACCACCCACAACAACTACCGGGCCCGGCTGTCCTTCCTGACCTCGGGCGCGGTCGAGCTGCGCGTCGAGAAGGAGGTCGACGACACGGTGACCCAGCTGGTCACCGCCGTCACCCTCGGCACGGGCGTGCCCGCGGGGACCGACTGGACGATCTGGGTGCGCCGGGAGGGCACCCGGATCCGGGCCAAGGCATGGCGTTCGGCCTCGGCCGAGCCGGCCGCGTGGTCCGCCGACGTCGTCGACTCCACCTTCGGCAAGGGCCGGGTGGGCCTGCGCGCCCTGGCCAACACCGGCTGTACGAACCTGCCGGTCACCCTGTCCGTCAGCCGCTACGAGGTGGACGCCGCGAACTGGGAGACGCCGCCGACCGTCACCCACGGGGACTGGGTGCGGGTGCTGCCGGAGCCGTTCGACGGCACCTGGACGACGCAGTTGGAGCAGACGATCGGCGGCTGGGCCGGTTCCTGCGCTCCCGACGTCCTGGCCCACGCCGCGATGTTCCTCGGCGGCGCGCCCGCGGTCACGGCCGGGGCCGGACCGGCCCAGGGCAGGCAAGTGCTGGGCGAGGCCGGGTACGGCTACCTGGACCCGCAGGGCTACCGCCTCGAAGGCGCCGACTTCCACGAGTACATGAACACGGGCTGGACCTTCCCGGACGGCACCTACGTCAAGCCGTCCAGCAAGCAGGTGGGCAACCTCGACTGCTCGGGCTACACGCGGATGGTCTACGGCTACCACCTGGGCGTTCCGCTGGCCGCCGGCGCGGACACCTCGGGACAGCGGATCCCGCGCAAGTCGCGGGACATCGCCGACTACGCGCCCGGGGTGATGGTCGACCGCACCGACGGCACCAGTCCGCCCGCCGCGGCCCTGCTCCAGCCCGGCGACCTGGTGCTGTTCAACGCCGACTCGGGCGACGACGCCCCCTCGGGCCCCGTGACCGTCGACCACGTCGGGATCTACCTCGGCAAGGACGCGGCCGGAAAGCGCCGTTTCCTCTCCAGCCGCAAGACGGTCGGCGGGCCCACCATGTCCGACCTGGGCGGGGCGTCACTGCTCGACGGCACGGGCACGTACGCCACGAAGCTGCACACCGTGCGTCGTATCTGAGCTAGGCGGACGACCGCGCGGCGGTCGGTCAGCCGACGTCCCACAGGAACCGGTGGGTGTGGATCCCGAAGTACGGGAAGGACTGCACCTGCCGGACTCCGTCGATCGGTCTGACGACGTCGTTGACGAAGTCCAGGAGGTCCTTCGGGCCGGGCGTGACCACCTCGGCGAACAGGTCGAACCCGCCCGAGGTGAGTACGGAGTAGACCACCTCCGGGCGTTCCGCGAGCGTGTCCGCGACCCCGCGCGGGTCGCCGTCCACCCCGATGCCGAGCAGTGCCATGGCCTGGCCGCCCATGGCCATCGGATCGGTCACACCGACGACCTGGACGGCCCGGGAGTCCAGCAGGCGTTGCAGCCGCTGCCGGGCGGCGGAGGCGGACAGGCCGACCTTGGGGCCGAGGTCGGCGTACGCGATACGCCCGTCGGTCTGGAGTTCCCGCAGGATGGCCCGGTCGATCTCGTCCACGTCCGCTGGTTCCCTTTCCTGCCCGGTGGCTCGCGCCCACCCTATCGGCGTACGTCAGCCGACGAGTTCGGCGAGGGCGGCGGCGAACAGCCCGGTGTGGGTGTCCACGTCCTGTTCCGTGGTGTCGGGGCACATGAGCGCCATGTTGTGGAACGGGGTCAGCAGGATGCCGCGGTTGGCGAGATAGAGGTGGAGGAAGTCCTCCAGCTCGGTGTCGCCGACCGCCGCGGACTCGGCGCCGGTACGCGGGGCGGGGTCGGCGAAGCGGTACTCGGTGCGCGCCCCGAGGCGGCTGACCGACCAGGGCAGGCCGTGGGCGGCGATGCCCGCGCGCACCCCCGCCTCGAAACGCTCGGACAGTTTCGACATGTGGGTGAAGGCGTCGTCGGTGAGGACGTGTTCCAGGGTGGCGCGCATCGCCGCGACGGACAGCGCGTTGCCCGCGAGGGTGCCGCCGACGCCGCCCATGTCCACCAGGTCGAGATCGGCGCGGGACAGCAGCCGGTCGGCCAGGTCGGCGGAGAGTCCGTAGGCGCCCGCGGGGATGCCGCCGCCGATCGCCTTGCCGATGGTCAGGACGTCCGGCTCCAGGTCCCAGGCCGCAGTGCAGCCGCCCGGACCGGCGGAGAAGGTGTGCGTCTCGTCGTTGATGAGGAGGGTGCCGTACTGCCGGGTCAGGGCGCGTACCCCGGCCAGGTAGCCGGGTTCGGGGAGCACGATGCCGATGTTGGTCAGCGCGGGCTCCATCAGGACGGCGGCCACGTCGCCGTGGGCGAGTTCGCGCTCCAGCCGCTCCAGGTCGTTGAACTCGGCGACCCGGCTGGTCAGTGTGACGTCGCAGGGCGCACCGACGTTCCCGGGCCGGGCGGCGCCCAGGCCGTCGGGTCCGACGACGATGAGCGACTCGTCGACGCTGCCGTGGTAGCTGTAGCCGTTCACGAGGATCTTGGAGCGCCCGGTGACGGCGCGGGCCAGCCGGATGGCCCAGCGGTTGGCGTCCGTCGCCGTCAGCGAGAAGCTCCACCGGGTGAGCCCGAAGCGACGGGTCAGCTCCGCGCCGACCCATTCGGCGTCCTCGGTGGGCAGCATCGCGGTCGCCCCGCCCAGTTCGGCGAACCGGTGCCGGACGGCTTCGGCCACCACCGCCGGGGAGTGGCCGGCCATCGCGCCCGTGTCACCGAGGCAGAAGTCGATGTACTCGTGCCCGTCGATGTCGGTCACCCTGGCGCCGCGCGCGGTGTCCAGATAGCGCGGGAAGGCGCCGGCGGTCTTGTTCATCCAGGTCATCGGAACTCGGCCGAAAAGGTGCTCCGAGCGCGCGTAGGCGGCCTTCGAGCGGGGGTTGCGGCGGTCGGCCTCGGCGCTCTCGCGGGCCAGGAGGTGCTGAAGGCGGGTGCGGTCCATGACTACCTCGCAGAGCGATGGCGGATGAATGCACAGAGAGTACGACCGAATCGTACGCAAACTCAAGCTTCGACAATTGAATCAATTGCCGTGACGATCGATTCACGCGTGCCTGCCGTGCCGACGGGGCTGGGAGCGACAGTCGCCCCGCTCGCACCCCTCCCGCCTCCGACCCCGGGAACCACGGAGGGAAATGAAGGTCACAATTACGTATCGGACATACCGCACTTCAACCTTCACACGAGCCGCACAAATTAGCTAAGTTGGCGCCAGGCCGCTCGGTTCCTCCGGCGAATCCCGCCGGGCCGCGCTGCCTCCGCCGAGTCCGGTGCACCACTGCGGCCGCCGGAGCCGGGGACCCAACCGATCCTCTGGGGTGAATCGGCCCAACCGTCCTGCGGGGCAAGGGCCGTAGGGCACGCCTTCCGGAACCTCCGCCCGAACCCGACAGCTAACTCGGTAGGCGGAGCACGGAAGGAGTACGTCGCCGATGGCGCCAGGACGCGACAAGCGCCCCGAAGGTCTCGGCCTCCCCGGTATGTCGGACGCGGTCAGCGGCGAGGAGATCCGGCAGCGGATCAACACCCTCTACGACCGCGCGGAGACCGACTCGGGGACCTACAACGCCACCCGCGCGATGTCAGGCAGCGACCGCAGGACCGGCCGCTCTGCGCGTCCCGCCCAGCGCAAGCCGTCCGACCCCGCCCTCGACGCCGTCGCCCGGAAGTGGTTCGACGACGCGCGCTCCAAGATAGGCCCGACCGTAGCGGCCGTGCTGCCCGCCGACCGGATGCCCGCCCCGCCGGCCGCGGGCCGCCCCGCACCGGCGCCCGTGCCGGAGCTCCCGGCCGCCATTCCGGCCCCCCGCCCCGAACTGGAGGCGCCCGCCCGACGCGTCCCGGAGCTCACCGCCGGGCCCGTGGCCGCACTCCCGGCCGCGCCGGAGAGCCGACGGGACGCCTTCCCGGCGCTGCCCGCCCCCTCCGCGCTCCCGGCGGGACCGACCGCGGCCGCGCCAGCGCCCGTACCTGTACCTGTACCCGCGGTCGTACCAGCGCCCGCGCCCGCGGCGACGCCCGTGGCCGACGCCGCCGCACGGCAGACCGCGCGGCGGTCGGCCAAGGGGCAGAACCAGGAGAAGCTCACCCAGGCCCGAAGACTGCTGACCCGGCAGGTCGCCCTGCGCGGCGCCCCGCCGGCCCCGGAGAGCGCGCCGGCGGCCGCGCCACGCTGGCCGGTCCCGGAGCAGGATCCGCTGTTCGGCGAGGGCACCGGATGGCTCAGCCAGCCGTCGCCCGGCCCCGACCCGCTCGCCGGGGGCGCCGCCTACCTGAGCGCTCCCGGCGCCACCGGGCAGTTCGGCACCGTACCCAGTGTCGCGGGATACCCGAACACTCCCATCGACACCGGGCAGTTCAGCCTTCCCCTCGATGTCGCCGTCACGAACCCGCCGGCCGACACCGGGCAGTTCAGCGCCATCCCGAGCGTCGCCGCCTACCCGAACACCCCGGTCGACACGGGGCAGTTCAGCCTTCCCGTCGACGTCGGTCTCACCAACCCTCCCGCGGACACCGGGCAGTTCAGCGCCGTCCCGAACATGGCGGCCTACCCGAGCACCCCGATGACCCCCGGTTACCCGAGCGCCCCCGCGAGCCCTGCCTACGCCGGCGCTCCCACGGACCCTGCCTATCCGAGCGCCCCGGCCGGCCCTGCCTACCCGGGCGCTCCCGCGGCGCCTCCCACCGCCGGCGTTGTCGGGAACGTCGGCTACCCGGGTGCCCCCGCCGATACGGCCTACCCGAGCGACCCCATGACCGCCGCGTACCCGAGTGCCCCGGCGAGCCCCGGCTACCCGAGCGCTCCCGCGGGCGCCGTCTACCCCGGCGCCCCCTTCGACACGGGCCAGTTCGCCCCGATGGACACCGGCCAGTTCGCCATGCCTGCGATGCCCGCCATGCCTGCCATGCCCGCCATGCCCACAGCACCCGCCATGCCTGTCATGCCTGCGATGGCGGCCGCACCCGCCATGCCCGCCGCGCCCGCGGTACCCGCCATGCCCGCCATGCCCGCCATGCCCGCCATGGCTGCCGCGCCCGCCGCGGTCGGCGTGCCGGAAGCGGCGGGGTACGGCGGCAAGGCCGCGAAGGCCCTCGAGTTCGCGCGTGCCCAGATCGGCAGGCCGTGCCTGTGGGGCGCGACCGGCCCCGAGTCGTACGACTGCGCCAGCCTCACCCAGGCCGCCTGGCGGGCCGCCGGGGTCGCGCTCCCCCGCGCGGCAGCCGACCAGGCCCGCGCGGTCTCGGCGATCCCGCTCACCGACCTCCAGCCCGGCGATCTCATCTTCTTCCACGGCGACACCAGCCACGTCGGTGTCTGCGCCGGACCCGGCACGATGATCCACGCTCCGGGGCCGGGGGCCCTGATCCGCGAGGAGTCGATCTTCTTCGCCGGGCAGGCGGCGATCCACAGCGCCGCACGGCCCGCCTGACCCTCGGAGCACCCACCGAGGACCCACCCGAAGCTGACCCGCGAACTGCCCGGACGGATCATTCCGTCCGGGCAGTTCACATTGCGGGGCGACACGGTACGACGGCAGGAAACGGCGCGGCGCCCGGACCGTGGGTACCGGTCCGGGCGCCGCGCCGTGGGGTCTCACCCGAGCGACGTCACACGGGGCGTCGCCTGGTGCGGATCAGCAGAACGACACCGGCGACCGCGAGCACACCGCCGAGCGCCGCGGGCCACAGCTGCGCGCCGGTCTCGGCGAGACCGCCCTGGACCGCCTGCGGTTCGGTCTGCGGCACGGTCTGGGGAGCCGGCTGCGCGGCGGAGGTCGCCTGCCCGCCGTCGTCCGCGGCCTGGGTCTGCTCGGCACCGGCCGCCGTGCCGGATCCGGCGGCTGCCGTGTCGTCGGCCTCGGGGGCGGTGGTGACCAGTCCGGAGCCGTTGCCGCCCGAACCCTGCTGTCCCGAATCGTCCTTCGGGCGGTTGGTCGCCGAGGGGGAGGAGTAGGGCTTGGGCTGGGCGTTGCCGGGACGGGTGGCGGTGGCCGTGGCGGCGGGCGGCTCCGTGGTCGCCTGGCCTCCGTTGCCACCGTTGCCACCGTTGCCCGCGTTGCCTCCGTTACCGGTGTTGCCTCCGGTCTGGCCCTGCGCGCCGTTCCCGTCCTTCGGGGGCTCGGGGGTCTGCGTCTGCTGGCCCTGGTCGCCGTTGCCGCCGCCGTTGCCGCCGCCGTTGCCCGTGCCGTTGCCGCCGCCGTTACCGGCTCCGTTGTCGCCGCCGCCGTTGCCCGGCGCGGCGCCCACGCCGCACTGCCGGCCGCCGTTGATGCAGTCGACCATCTCGTTCATCAGCTTCTCGTCGAAGACGTTGATGAAGTCGCCGTGGTCCGTGATCGGCTTGTGCAGGTTCTCGGGGAAGGAGTCCACCGCGAACAGCGGGGTCGTGCGGCCACCGTCCTGGAGGCTCGGCGCGTCCACGTCGTACACGATGCGCTGCACCAGCTGCGGGATGGCCTGGAAACCGCTCGGGCAGGAGCCGTCGGCGGCGGCGAACGCCACGTGCGTACGGTGGTTGGCGCTGTCGATGTTCCGACCGTCCCAGCAGCTCTGGAACTTGAACGTGCGCACGACGTCGCTGCCGCTCGGGCAGAGCGGGTACTTGTCCTTCAACTGCCGGTCCTCCAGGCCCGTGCAGCTCCAGGACGCGTTGGCGTTGGCGGGGCCGTTGACGAACGCCTTGGCGTCGCCGGTGATGATGCGCAGCAGTCGCGGCATGGCGGTGACCTTGCTGCGGGGGTTGCCCACGAACGTCATCGTCACCTGCTTGGGCGTGACGATCTGACCGGCGTTGCCCTCGGTGCCGCCGCCGGGCGATCCGGCGTCCCGCTCCTGGGTGCCGTTCTGGAGGCGCAGCACGGGCCAGAAGTACGACGACTTGTCGCCCTGGTCCTGGCAGCTGGTCTGGGCGTTCGCCAGGTCGTTGTCGCTGGCGAACCCGGTGTTGGACTGGTTGCCGACGTAGTCGTGGAAGTGGTGGGCGCCGTTGCTGACACCCGGGGCGACGATGACGTTGTCGGAGTTGAACAGACCGTTGGCGTTCACGCCGCAGCTGGTGGCGAAGGTGCCTCGGGAGGCGTCCGCCTGGAGCGCGGGGCTCTGCGCGTTGGGCTGGACCGAGTTGATGTCCGCGTAGTCGGCGGCGACCGGGCCGTTTCCGGCCTGCCCGCCGTTTCCGGTCTGACCCTGACCCTGGCCCTGGTTCTGCCCCTGGTTCTGCTGACCCTGGCTCGGGTCCTGGCTCGGGTCCTGGCTCTGACCCGGATCCTGCGTCTGCTGGCGCAGCGTGCAGGCGGCCAGCGCCTCCAGCCCCTCCGGGCGGTCCCCGGCCTGGTCGATGGCGACCGCGATGCGCTCGATCGTCGCGGTCCGCGTCTCCTTCAGCGGGTTCATGATCTCGCTGTCGGCGAAGCCGCTGTCGTCCTGGACGGCCTGCGCCGACTCCTGGAGCTTCTTGTAGGCCTCGGCGATCTGCTGGTCGAGCAGCGCGAGTTCCTTGTCGACGTCCGCGCGAGCCGCGTCGGGGACGTCCGTCAACTTGTCGCCGACGTCGGGGCAGTCGATCGTGCCGGGACCCCACGCCCCGCCCGACTGCTGCGTGTCGCCGCCCTGACCGCTCTCGGACGCGGAGGCGTACACGTTCGCCACGACCAGTCCTCCGCCGCCCAGGATCAGAGCGGCTGCGGCAAAGGTCGCGCGTCGTGCGCCTGTTGGGCGTCTGCGCGTGTTGCGTCCCACGGAAAACTCCTACGCGTCGTGACCAGGCTCCGGGTATGGAAACCCCTCGTCCCATACGGAGCCGGGCCCTGGTGCGTTCAGACGCCTCAGGAATTCACAGCGTTTTCTTATCGCGTACCGACGTCGTCACAGGGAGTACCTGATAGCGGGTCTCACATCCTGGAAGCGCCCAGGCGGCGCGTGAGGCGGACCCGGCCCCGAGGCGAGGCACCCGAACTGCGATCATGTGCGGTAACCGTCCCATACGGGCGGGATGCACGCACTCACCCCCTTGTCCCAGGGAGTTGGCATGGCCTTCGACGTCGCAGCGCTCCGCGCCCGGATCCCCGCCCTGAAGTCCGGATCCGCCCGATTCGACGCTCCCGGCGGTACCCAGACGCCACAGCCCGTCATCGACGCCATGGTGGAGACACTGACCGCGCCCCTGGCCAATCGGGGGCAGACCACGGAGGGCGAGCGCAACGCGGAGGCGGTCGTCGGTGCCGCCCGCGCCGCGCTGGCCGACCTGACCGGCGTCCCGGCGCGCGGGGTCGTCTTCGGCCGCAGCGCCACCCAGCTCACCTACGACCTGGCCCGTACCCTCGCCAAGACCTGGAACCCGGGCGACGAGGTGGTCGTCACCCGGCTCGACCACGACTCCAACATCCGCCCCTGGATCCAGGCGGCGGAGGCGGTGGGCGCGCGGGTCCGGGAGGCGGACTTCGACCCGGCCACGGGCGAACTGCGACCCGAGCACATCGAGGCGGTGCTGTCGTCGCGCACCCGGCTGGTCGCCGTGACCGCCGCGTCCAACCTGATCGGCACCCGGCCCGACCTCCCCGCCGTGGCCCGGCTGGCACACGACGCCGGGGCGCTCCTGCACGTGGACGCGGTGCACTTCGCGGCCCACGCGACCGTGGACCTCGCCGAGCTCGGCGCGGACACCCTGGTGTGCTCCCCGTACAAGTTCCTCGGACCGCACCTGGGTGTGCTGGTGAGCCGGCCCGAACTGCTGGAGACACTGCGGCCCGACAAGCTGCTGCCGTCCTCGGACGCGGTGCCGGAGCGCTTCGAACTGGGCACGCTGCCCTACGAGTTGCTGGCGGGAGCCCGGGCCGCGGTGGACCTGCTCGCCGACCTGGCGCCCGGTGCGCAGGGCACCCGGCGGGAGCGCCTGCGCGCCGCCTTCACCGCCGTCGAGGCCCACGAGGACGCCCTGCGGGCCCGGATCGAGCGCGGCCTTGCGGAGCTCGGCGGTGTGACGGTGTACTCCCGCGCCGCGCACCGCACCCCGACCCTGCTGTTCTCCGTGGCCGGCCACCGGTCGGCGGACGTCTCGCGCCATCTCGCGGACCACGGCGTCGACGCCCCGGCCGGCTCCTTCTACGCGCTGGAGGCCTCGGTGCGCCTCGGGCTGGGCAGTGAAGGGGCGGTGCGGGTCGGCCTGGCGCCGTACTCCGACGAGAACGACGTCGACCGGCTGCTCACGGCCCTGGGCGCGCTCCGCGCCTGAGCGGGCCGCAGCGGGGACCGTACGCCACCCGCCCGCGCCGTACGCCCGGCGCTTCTGTCGTACGCCACCCGCTCACGCCGTACGCCCAGCGCTAGTGCCGTACGCCACCCGCTCACGCCGTACGCCCGGCGCTCGTGTCGTGCGCCGTGGCGGCACGGGGTGGGTGAGAGCGTAGAACGCGAAGGCCGCTGCGCAGCCGGCCGCCGGAGGTGGAAGGTGAGCGTCCCGGAACCGCTGCCGACGTCGCAGTCGGTGCGACTGGGTGTGCTCCTGGCGATGGTCGGCGGGGCGCTCGACGCCTACACCTTCGTGAGCCTGGACGGTGTCTTCGCCAACGCGCAGACGGGGAACGTGGTGCTGCTCGGCATCGAGGCGGCCCACGGGCAGTGGGTGCAGGCGTGGCGCCACGTTCCGCCGATCCTGGCGTTCGTCGCGGGTGTCGTGACGGCGGAGACGCTCAAGCGTCCGCGGCTGGCCGGCGTCGTGCGGTGGCCCCCGGTGGCGGCGCTGTTGCTGGAGATCGTGGTGCTGGCGGGCGTCGGACTGCTGCCCGCCGGCGCTCCGGACGCGCTGGTCGTCGTACTGATCTCGTTCACCGCGTCCGTGCAGATCACCGCGTTCCGCAAGCTCGTGGACACCGCCTACAACAGCACGATGACGACGGGGAACCTCCGTACCGCGACGCAGAGCGCGTACGAGGCGCTCGTCACCGGAGACAGGGAAGCGGCGCGCCGGGCCGCGCAGTTCACGGCCGTCATCCTGGCGTTCCTGGCCGGCGCGCTCGGCGGCGCGGCCCTCACGGTGGCCGTGGGCGTGCGCGCGGTGTGGGCCGCCGCCGCCGTGCTGACCTGCGGCCTGGCGCTGTTCGTGCACGACGAACGCATGGCCCGCAGGCGGACCGCGGCGGCGGCCCCCACGAACACCCGGAGGTGAGACCGGGTCAGCCCTGGCGGGCCTTGAAACGGGGGTTCTTCTTGTTGACGACGAACGTCACGCCCCGTCGCCGGACGACCTGCGCCCCCGGCTTGGACTTGAGCGCGCGCAACGACGTACGCACCTTCATGGCTGCGTTCTCCTTCGGTTCGGTCGGGCGTCGGTGGCCGCGGTCAGCGGCGCGCCGGAGCGAAGACCGTGGTCATCGCTCCTCGCGGAAGGGGACGTGCGCCCCCGCCACCGGGTCGTACTTGCGCAGGACCAGCCGGTCGGGATCGTTGCGGCGGTTCTTGCGCGTCACGTAGGTCACTCCGGTCCCGGCCGTCGACTTCAGCGTCACGACGGGACGGACCTCGTTGCGGGCCATGGGCTCTCCTCTCACCGGCATCGCACCCACTGATCGGTGCATGCCAGTCACGAGGCCTACAACAGCGGACCCTGCCGGGGCATTCCCGGCACGTTCCCGCCCCGGACGTGCGGCGCGCCGGGACTTCGTAGGCGAATCGCCCGATTCCGCACCGGGGGCGTCCGGTGATGCCCTACCGTGAATCGCTCCCGAGCGCGCCTGCCGGACCCGGCTCATCGGGGTGGCGGGCGCGGGTGGAAGGTGCGGGTGCACACAGGAGGACGGGTGGAGACACGAGACGGGGACCGCCCTCCGGACCCGGCACCCGGCCACAGCCACGCCCCGGCACCCGGCCCCGTCCGTGACCTCGTCGGTGACCCGGGGCAGGACCGCGGACCAGGCCCCGAACAAGTGCGCGGGCAGGACCGGGGATCCGAGCCGCAGCACATCGACTTCCGGTCCGGCACGTTCCACGGTCCCGTGGCCGGCAAGGTGATCGTGAACGGCTGCTCCCCTCCCGTGCCCAGCGCGCTGTCCGCCCTACCGGCCGCCCCTGCGGGGTTCGCGGGCCGGGAGGCGGAGCTCGCCGTGCTGCTCGACGGACTGCGTCCGCCCGACGCGTCGGCGCCCGCCGACCCGCCGGTCATGTGGGCCGTGACCGGGCTGGGCGGCATCGGCAAGACGGCGCTCGCGCTGCGCGCCGCGCACCTCGCGCGCAAGCGGGGCTGGTTCACCGGCGGCACCCTCTTCCTCGACCTCGCCGGCTACGACGACACCCCCGTGACACCCGCGCACGCCGTCACCTCGCTGCTGCACGCCCTCGGCGTCGGAGGCATCCAGCTGCCCGCCGACGAGATCGACCAGTACACGCTGTACCGCAATGTGTACCGCAGCCGGCTGGCCGGGCTCGCCGACCGCGGGGAGCGGGTGCTGCTGCTCCTGGACAATGTGTGCGACCCCTCCCAGCTCCTGCCCCTGCTGCCGGGCAGCGACCTGCACCGGGTCCTGTTCACGTCCCGCGAGTCGCACGACTCGCTGCCCGCCCGCGAACTCCCCCTGGAACCGATGAGCCCCGGCGACTCCGCCGCGCTGGTCGCCAGGGCGCTGCGGCTGCGCGACCCGGACGACGACCGGCCGCTGCGCGAGGCCTCGTCCGTGGACGAACTGACCGGTCTGTGCGGTCATCTGCCGCTCGCCCTCCAGATCGCCGCCGCCCTGCTGCGCCGCCGTCGGCCGCGGCGCCCGGTCGCCTCGCTCGTCGAGGAGTTGCGCACCTGCGCCGACCGTACCGACGCCCTCTCCAGCCGGGGCGTCGACCAGTACGGCAGGACGCTGGCCCTGGCGCCGGTCTTCGAGGTCTCCTTACGGCGCCTGGCACCGGACCGGGCACGGGCGCTTTGTCTGCTGGCCCAGGTCCCCTGCGTGGACTACGGCACCGACACGGCGGCGGTCGTCACCGGGCTCGACGAGTCGGCGGTGCTGGACGTGCTCGACGACCTGGCGTCCGCCCACCTCGTCACCGGGGAACGGCTCGCGGACGACCTGCCGGAACGCTGGCGCATCCACGACCTGGTCCGCGACTACGCGGCCGCCCGCGCCGCCGGCGACCCCCGGCTCGCCGCGGCCGGACGGGAGTCACGGGCCCGCACCCGGCGTCACTTCCACGCCCTGGCCGCCGACGCGGACCGGCGCCTCCAGGTCCGTACCCACGACCCGCTGCCCCGGACGCTCGCCGACCAGGCCGCCGCGCTGGCCTGGTTCGACACCGA
This sequence comes from Streptomyces adustus, assembly GCF_009377175.1. GTDB lineage: Bacteria > Actinomycetota > Actinomycetes > Streptomycetales > Streptomycetaceae > Streptomyces > Streptomyces adustus. Next base: position 6,180 of record NZ_VJZD01000064.1, on the reverse strand, counting down.
GCGGGCGAACCTCGTCGCCGCCCCTCAGTGGCCCACGGAGGACGACGCGGACTTCTGCGTCGGCATCGCCCTGCACCTGGCCGAGTATCTGCGCTGGCGCCGCTACTTCGAGGACTGGGTCACCGTCAGCCGCACCGCCCGGGACATCGCGCACCGGCTGCGGGACCGGTCGGCGGAGGCGACCGTCTGCAACAACCTGGGCGGCGCGCTGCTGCGTGCGCAACGCCCCGACGAGGCGCTCGAACCGCTCGACCGCGCCGCCCGCCTGTATCACCTGATCGAGGACGCGGCCGGCGAGGGCAGGGCGTGGAACAACCTCGGCCTCGCACAGCGCAGATCGGGCCGTGTCGAGCAGTCCCTCGCCAATCACCTGCGGGCCCGCGACCGCTTCCGCGCCACCGGGTACGCGTCCCACGAGGGCAGGGCCTGGCACAACTGCGGGCTCGCGCTGGCGGCCGCCGACCGCCACCCGGAGGCCGCCGCCGCCTTCGAGCAGGCCTGCGCCCTGCACCGGACCACCGACCACGTGCTGTACGGCGACTCGCTCAACAGTCTCGGCTGCGCCTTGCACCGATCCGGCCGGACCGCCGAAGCCCTCACCGCGCTACGGGGCTCCGTACGCATCCGCGAGAAGTACGACAACTGGTACGCCACCGGGCAGACCTGGAACAACCTCGCTCTCGCCCTGCGGACCGCGGGCTTGCACGACGAAGCGGCAACGGCCCGCGAGCGCGCGGCCGAGGCCTGCGCCCGCGCCGGGATCACGGCGGAGATCTACGGACACCACGAGTGAACCCCGCGCGATCGTCACCACCCGAAGACCGTCACCACCCGACGGACTCGGCGCCGCGCGGCCTCACTGCCGGACCCCCGTAGGGCCCACCGCCGCCCGGCGCAGCGCGATCCAGGCGGGGGTGACGGACGCGACCACGGCGAGCGCCGCGCACGCGCCGACGGCCCGGCCGAGGGCCGTCCAGGGAAGCTCGACCGTGGCCCGCACCGACAGCACGCGCAGGGCGCCCCACATGCCCGCCAGGTCGACGCCCGCGACCAGCAGTCCCAGCACGGCGCCGACCGCGACGACCAGCAGCGACTCGGCCGCCACCAGGCGCAGCACCTGCCACCGGGTCGCTCCGGCGAGCCTCAGCACGGCCAGCTCGCGGACCCGATCGGAGGTCGCCATGACCATCGTGTTGGCCAGCGAGACGCCGGTGTAGAGCAGGGCGATGCCGAGGACCAGCAGGAGGCCGGTCCGGGTCGTCCGGTCGGTCCTCGGGAGGCTCGCCCGCACCCATTGCGACCCGGTGAGGACCCGACCGTCCGAGGAGCGCACCGCCGTCCGCAGCCCTTCGGCCACGGCGGCCGGGTCGGCGCCGTCCGCGAGGGCGACGTCGACCCGGTCGACGCTCGCGCCCGGGGCGTTGCGCGGGGTGACGTAGACGCCGTCGCCGCCCGTGCCCTGCCGCAGCACCGCGACGATCCGCAGGGTCCTGGGCGTGCCGTCACCGAGCCAGATCCGCACCCGCTGCCCCACGGTGTGCCGTTCCCACTCCTCGTCGACGACGATCGAGTCGTCGTCGAGGGCGCGCACGCTCCCGGCCACGACCGGCAGTTCGGTGGTGGCGGCCAGCAGCTGGGGGTCGGCGGCGCGGGCCTCGTCCCTTCTGAGCGACACACCGTCCTCCAGGACGTGCACGGCGCTCGCGGAGGTCGCGGACACCTCGGCCCCGGACACCCCGCGCAGCCTGCGCAGCGTCGTCGCGTCGAAACCCGCGTCGCTCGCGGGGACGACGACGAAGGCGGCGGTCGTGCGCTCCCCGATCTCGGCGGCCTTCGCCCGGTCCAGGGTGGCGGTGGCCCCGAGGAGCGAACCGGTGAGGGCGACCGTCACCAGGACCGGTGCGGCGATCGCGGCGGTACGGCGCACGCCCGCGGCGGCGTTCTCCCGTACGAGCATGCCGCCCGCGCCGGGCAGCCGGGCCGGGAGCCAGGCGAGCAGCCGGGTCAGCGGGCGCACCACGGCCGGGGCGAGCAGCGCCACCGCGCTGATCAGCAGCATCGGCCGGCTCACGTAGGTCTTGCGGTGCAACAGGTCGGCCGGGTCGGTGAGCAGGGCGACGGCGCAGGTCACCGCGGCGGTCAGCAGCAGGGCCGCGCCGGACGCCCATCGGCCCCAGGTCATCGTCCGGGTGTCGACGGAGGCCTCGCGCAGCGCCTGGGCGGGACCGGTGCGGCCCGCGCGCCAGGACGCGGCCGTCACGCCGGACAGCGCGACGAACAGACCGGTCGCGAAGGCCGCGCCGTACGGCCAGTCGGCGTCGCCCAGGGTGAACCAGTCCGGGGCCAGGCCCGCGTCGACCACCCGGGCGGCCAGCCGGGGGGCCTCGTGACCGCCGAGCAGACAGCCGGCGGCAGAGGCGAGCACACTGACCAGGAGGGCCTCCAGAAAGACCGTCCGGCGGATCTGCCACGGGGTCGCCCCGGCCGTGCGCAGCAGCCCGAACTCGCGACGCCGTTGGGCGACCGAGAACGCGAAGGTGGACGCCACCACGAACACCGACACGAAGGCGGTCACCCCGCCGGCGGTGCCGAACAGGGCGTTCGTCGCGGTGAGGGCCTCGCCGTCCCGGTCGGGGTCGGCGTCGGCCAAGCGGCGCGCGTCGCCCGTGAGTACCTGGGCACCGGTGCCGCCCACCGCGGTGCGCACGGCCGACGCCTCGACGTCCACCACCGCCTGGGTGCTGGTCGGGCACATCCGGGCCGCGCGCCGGTCGGTGTAGAACACGGCGTTCTCGAAGCCGTGTCCGGCGACGGTGCCGACCACGCGCACGGTGCCGCGATCGGTCCGTACGCGCTCGCCGGGCCGGGCCCAGGCGCCACCGACGACGACCTCGTCGTCCGCGGTGGGCGCGCGTCCGGCGTCGAGCTCGTACGGGGCGAAGACGGCGGTGGACCAGGGATGGCCCACCAGGTCGCCGGGTCCGCCCCGGGCCCGTACGGCGAACGACCGGTCCTCGACGACGGTGCCGAGCCGCCGCAGCCGTACGAGGACGGCGGCGGGCAGGGCGCGCGGCCGGTCGAGCCTGCGCACCCGGTCGCCGTGCGGGGTGGACACCCGCAGCGTGTCCGACCCCTTCACCACGACGGGCGCGGCGGCGAACCGCTGCGGGGCACGGTCGGGCGCGTGCAGCGTCGAGGCGAGGGCCAGCCCCATCACGGTGGTCAGCGCGACGCCGAGCGCGAGGGCGACGAAGCTGCCGACGAAGGTGACCCAGCGGCTCCGCAGGGTGCACAGGGCGACGGTCAGCACGGTGCGGCCTCCAGCTTCGTCATACGGGTGGCGATGTCGTCGGCGCGCGCCCCGGCCAGGTCGCTCTCGATCCGTCCGTCGACGAGGAAGACGACGCGGTCGGCGTACGAGGCGGCGACCGGGTCGTGCGTGACCATGACGACCGTGCGACCCTCGGCGTCGACCATGGCGCGCAGCAGGTTCAGCACCTCACGGCCGGTGTGCGTGTCGAGGGCGCCGGTCGGCTCGTCGCCGAAGAGCACCTCGGGGCGGGTGATCAGGGCCCGGGCCAGGGCGACACGCTGTTGCTGGCCGCCGGACAGCTCGGTCGGCCGGTGCCGCGCCCGGTCCCCCAGGCCGACCTGTTCGAGCACCTCCCGCACCCGGGCCCGGGACGGGCGGCGGCGGGCGAGCCGCAGGGGCAGCGCCACGTTCTGCTCGGCGGTCAGGGACGGCAGCAGGTTGAACGACTGGAACACGAACCCGATGCGTTCGCGGCGCAGTAGGGTCAGCCGGGTCTCGGACAACCTCGTCAGGTCGGTCCCGCCCACGACGACCGAACCCGAGGTGGGGCGGTCCAGCCCGGCGGCGCACTGCAACAGGGTCGACTTGCCCGAGCCGGAGGGACCCATGACGGCGGTGAACGTGCCCTGCGGCACGGCGAGCGAGACCTGGTCGAGCGCCGTCACCTCGCTGTCCCCCGCCCCGTACCGCCTGCTGACGGAGTGCAGTCGGATGGCGTCCTCGTTCATCTGTCCCCGCCGTTCTCGGTGTCCGTGCTGCTCGGTGACCCCACGAAACCGTGTGACGGCAGGCCCGCGCAGTGCGGCAGGGGCGAGACCTGGGGTAGGGCAGGCACTACCCCGGGAGCTCCGCCTGGGCCGATGGCACCGGCCGGGCCGGAGCTTCTACGGTGATCGCATGCGCCCTCGGAACGTATGGCAGGCCATGGCCGGACCGGGCTTCCTGCTCTCGCCCTGGCCGTGGCGGTCGGCCGCCTATCTGCTCACCGGCATACCGGCCGGGATGGTCGCTTTGGCGGGGATCGTGAGCACGACGGCGGCCGGCTGTGCCCTCGCTCCCGTACTCGTGGGACTCCCCCTGCTCGGCTGCGTGGCCCTCGCCGGGATTCCGGTGGCGTGGGCGGAGCGGCACCGGCTGCGGCTGATCGACCGCGCCCCGGTCACCGGCCGCCACCGGGCGCCCGCCGCGGGCGGTCTGTGGCCCTGGCTGACCATGCGGCTGCGGGAACGGGCCACCTGGCGGGAGCTCGGCTACGCGCTGCTGTTCGCCGTCGTGCTGTGGCCGGTCGACGTCCTCGTGCTCATGGTCGGGCTGCTCGTCCCCCTGTCGGTGCTCGCGACCCCGCTGCTCCTGGCGACCGTCGGCGAGGGCCGGCAGACCAAGGTGCTCAAGGTCTGGACGGTCACCAGCTGGCCGGCCGCCTTCGGGTTCGCCGTCCTCGGGCTGGCCCTGCTCCTCCTGGGCGGCTACGCCCTGGCCGCGGTCGCCGGCGGCCGGGCGGAGCTGACCCGGCTGCTGATCGCGCCGCGCGAGGGCGATCTGGGCGAGCGGGTCGTGGAGCTGACGCGCTCCCGCGTCCGGCTGGTGGACGCCTTCGAGGCGGAACGCCGGCGCATCGAGCGCGATCTGCACGACGGGGCGCAGCAACGGCTGGTGGCACTGACCATGACGCTGGGGCTGGCCCGCCTGGACGCACCGCCGGGGCCGCTCGCCGACCAACTGACCAAGGCCCATCAGCAGGCGGGCGAGGCGCTGGCGGAGCTGAGGGAACTCGTCCGCGGCATCCATCCCAAGGTCCTGTCGGACTACGGCCTCCCGGCGGCGGTCGCCGACGCGGCGGACCGTTCCGCGGTGCCCGTGGACGTCGGCCTGGAACTCTCCGCCCGCCTGCCCCGGACCGTCGAGAGCGCCGCGTACTTCGTCGTCTGCGAGGCCCTCGCCAACATCGCCAGGCACAGTGGCGCCCACCGCGCGGAGGTGACCGGGGAGCACCGGGACGGACGCCTGTTCCTGCGGGTGCGCGACGACGGCCGGGGCGGCGCGGTCGCCGGGAACGGCAGCGGGCTGACCGGACTGGCGGACCGGGTGTCGGTGCTCGATGGCAGACTCTCCCTGTCCAGTCCACCGGGCGGACCGACCCTCTTGTGTGTGGAGTTTCCTTGCGAGCCGACGGACCGCTGCGCGTAGTGCTCGCGGAGGACAGTGTGTTGCTGCGGGAGGGGCTCGTCGGACTGCTCGACCGCTGCGGACACGAGGTGGTCGCGGCGGTCGGCGACGCGGTGGCGCTGGTCGACGCGGTCGAGGAGTACGCCCCGGACATCGTCGTGACCGACGTCCGGATGCCCCCGGGGTTCCAGGACGAGGGGCTGCACGCCGCCGTTCGGCTGCGGGAGCGGCGGCCGGGGCTGCCGGTGCTGGTCCTCAGTCAGTACGTGCAGCGGACGTACGCCGCCGAACTGCTGGACTCCGGGGACGGGACGGCGGTCGGCTACCTGCTCAAGGACCGGGTCGGCCAGGTCGAGGAGTTCATGGACACCCTGGGCGCGGTCGCCGCCGGCGGCACGGTCGTCGACCCCGAGGTCGTACGCCAGTTGCTGCGCCGCCGCCGGGATCCGCTGCAACGGCTCACCCCGCGCGAGCGGGAGGTCCTGGCTCTGATCGCGGAGGGCAGGTCGAACGGGTCGATCGCGCGTGCACTCGTGGTGTCGGAGGCGGCCGTCGGCAAGCACATCGGCAGCATCCTCGGCAAGCTGGACCTGCCGCAGACGGACGAGACCCATCGAAGGGTACTGGCGGTCCTCGCGTTCCTGCGAGCCTGACCGGGTGCCCCGGCCCCGGCCTGGCGCACCTCACGCACGCCCCCCACC
>NZ_VJZD01000063.1 GCF_009377175.1 Streptomyces adustus | reverse complement strand
GGTTCGGGGCCGGTGAGGGCGTGGGGGCCGGCGGCGGACGGATCGGCCGGAGTCCCGCGCGGCGAATCGTCCGCATGCTCGGCGGCCGGGCCGGGGACAGAGGTCTCGGCGCCCGGCTCGGGCCGCGGTGGCTGCCGGCTGGTGATCAGGACGTGTCCGCGCTCGTGCGGTACGGGCAGCAGCCCGTGCAGGGAGGTGGGGTCGGTGACTCCGTCGTAGACGAGCAGCCAGCTGCCCAGTTCGTCGTCGGGGCGCGACAGTCGGGTCAGCAGCCGGGAGACACCGGCGTCGTCGCCGCCGGTGGCGAGCCGCTCCTCGGTGCTGCCCAGGCGGACGGCCAGCCGGGCGAGGCCGCGCTCGACGCGCTGCCGTTCCCAGGAGCGCACCCACCACACCACGTCGTAGCCGGCGCCGTAGCGGTGGCACAGCTCGTGCGCGGCCTCGCTCTTGCCCCAGCCACTGGGCCCGTGCAGCACCAGGCAGGCCCCGTCGGCGCCGGCGTCGCGCAGCGAGGAGTCGATCCGGGCGAGCAGTTCGCCGCGGTCGACGGAGCCGACGCCGCGCGCGGCGACGTTGGTGGTCTCCGGCAGGCGTGGGAAACGCGCCGCGGCACGGGGGGCGGCGTGCTCGGCTGCACCGAGTCCGAGACCGGTGTACAGCAGCCGCAGCGCTTCTTCCTCGGTGGTGCCGCGCAGGTCGATCCGCTCGTGGTGGGCGGCCTCGGTGTGCGGGAACGGCTCGTCGACCAGCACGATGCGCACGTCCGTGTGGGAGAGCGCCCCGATCTGGGCGAGGAGCGTGTCGTCGGCGTCGTCGGGCGACACGAACAGCAGGGCGCCGCCGGGGTCGGGGCGTTCACCCGTGTAGGTGTCGGCGCGCCGCAGTTCGGTGCGCACGCCCTGCGCGGCGAGCCGGTCGCGCAGCCAGGCCGCCCAGGGCGCGTGCCGGGTGGAGTGCACGACGGTGACATCGGTCAGCCGTTCGGTACGGCGGTCGCGCAGCCAGTCGGCGAGCCGCTCGTAGTAGGGGCGCAGCCCGGTGACGGTCCCGGCGTCCTCGGCCTCGACGGCGAGGCTGCGGCTGTCCTGGTACATCGGGTTGTACGGAATCTCCAGGAAGGGGATGTCGCCGCCGCCGAGGTTGCGGGCGATCGGGCCGAACTTGCGGCGCACCCGCTCGCGCGCGTTGCGCAGCCGGTCGTGGACGGCGACGTCGCTCTTGAGGCCGAGGGTCAGCAGTCGTGCGGCGCGGCCGCCGGTCCGGCGCACCGTCAGGACCTCGGCGAGGGCGGCGGCTCCGTCGATGGACCAGGCGGTCATCGCGAAGCAGACGACGAGCGCGTCGGCGTACGCGGCCGGCCGGGTCGCCTCCACCGCCTCCGGCGTGTCGGGGACCGGCGCCTCGATCAGGACATGGTCGTAGGACGCGGCGACGGGGTCGGCGGCGAGGGCCAGGAGCGCGGGGCCGCCGACCCTGACCGCCCGGACCATGCCCGGTTCGGGCGGGAGCAGCGGGACGGAGGGGCCGTCGGCGGTGCGGCGGCCGTTGACGAGCAGGACGCTGCGGTTGGCCTCGGCGAGGATGTCGGCGGCGTTGCGCAGGGTGGTGCTCAGACCGAGGTTCTCCGAGGTCGCGAGGAAGACGGCGAAAGGACCTGGGCGGTCGAGGGGGTTGACGTCTGACATGACCTCTCCGCTCGGCGCGGCGCTACAGGGACGGCGGCAGGAACGACAGGTACGGCAGGTACGACGGCAGGTACGGCAGATACGGCAGGTACGACGGCAGATACGGCAGATACGGCAGGTACGACGGCAGGTACGGCAGATACGGCAGATACGGCAGATACGGCAGATACGGCGGGTACGAAGGCAAGAGCGACTGGTGCGGCGGCGGATGGAACAGCGTGGACGGTGGCCGAAGCGGACGGAACCAATCGGAAATGCCAACAAAACGGACACGCGTGGATGTCAGTATAGGGCTGCTCCACACACCGGGCGGTCATGCGGTTTCTTTGTGCCCGGTGACGAACGGATCGCCCTCGGCGCAGCCCGCCTTCACCCGGCGCACCACCGCGCCGAGCACGGAGTCCGGCAGGGCGGCGAGGTCGTCGGGCGCGAGCGCGGCCAGGTCCAGCACGACGGACTCCACGTCGGGCACCGGTGCGGCGCCCCCGCCGGCCCCGGCCTCACCGGGGGTGACGCCTTCGGCTGCTGCCATGGTGTCCGCTCCATGAGGTCTCGTGGACCGCCGCGGCGGTCCTCCGGGCGCCGGCCGCTCCGGCTGGCTACGGGAATGCCTTTTCAGCGTAACGCCGAGGCCCGCTCCGGCGGCAGCGGCCGGGGCGGGCCGGAGGGCAACAACTGCGCTCCGCAGGAGCCCCGTTGACTCATTCGTGATGTTGACGCTGACCGCACCGCGAACGAATACTGGTCGAACAGAGTGCGCCGCCGACCGTGCCGGGCCTGGTCCGCGGCGTACGCCTTCGGGGGGAAGCGGATGAGTCGACCGCCACTGCTCCATGCCGAGCCGCCCTGGCCGAGGGACGCCGACGTGGCGGCCTCGCGGGCCGCGGGCTGGGTGCCGTATCCGTTCCACTCCTTCGTCCTGAAGGTGCACAGCCGCTGCGACCTCGCCTGCGACTACTGCTACATGTACCGCTCGCACGACCAGAGTTGGCGCGCCCAGCCGCGCAGCATGACCCCGGCGACGCTGGCCCGCACCGCCGAACGCATCGCCGCCCACCTGTCCGCGCACGGCACGACGGAGGCGGGTGTGGTGCTGCACGGCGGCGAGCCACTGCTCGTCGGGGACGCCGAACTCGCCCGCACCGTAAGAGTGTTGCGCGAGACGCTCGGTGAGGGAATACGCCTGCACCTGTCGTTGCAGACGAACGGGATCCGACTCACCCGGCAACGTCTCGACCTGTGCGGCGAGTTGGGACTGCGCATCGGCGTGAGCACCGACGGGGGGCGGGCCGCGCACGACCGGCACCGGCGCGGCGCGGACGGCCGCGGCAGCCACGGCCGGGTCCGAGCGGCACTGCGGCTGCTCGCCGAGGACACCTACCGCCCGCTGTTCGGCGCGCTGTTGTGCACGATCGACCTGCGCAACGACCCGGTGCGCACCTACGAGGACCTCCTCGCCCACCGGCCGCCCGCCGTCGACTTCCTTCTCCCGCTGGGCAACTGGCACACCCCTCCCCCGGGACTGGATCCCACCGGGCGGCGCACCCCGTACGCGGACTGGCTGTGGGCCGTCTTCGAGCGCTGGTACGGCGCCCCGGTCGAGGAGACCCGGGTGCGGATCCTGGACGACCTGCTCGCGCTGCTGCTCGGCGCCACCCCGCAGACGGAGTCGCTCGGTCTGTCCCCGGTGCGCTACGCGGTGGTGGAGACGGACGGCTCCCTCGCCCAGGACGACACCCTGCGCACCGCGTACGAGGGCGCCACCCGCACCGGGCTCGACGTCCGGCACCACTCCTTCGACGACCTCCTGCGCCATCCGGGCGTCGCGGCGCGCCAGTGGGGGGCCGCCGGACTGTGCGCCCGGTGCCGGGCCTGCCCGCTGCACCGCGTGTGCGGCGGCGGCCACTACGCGACGCGTTACCGGCGCGACACGGGATTCGCCAACCCGAGCGTGTACTGCGCCGAACTGACCGAACTGATCGGCCGCGTGAGGCACCGGCTGCGGACCGACCTGGCGGCCACCGGCACCTCGTGCGCGCCCGGCGCGGGAGCGGCATGACGCCGTCGCCGCACCGGATGCCGGGCGCGCTGTTCGACGCGGTCGCCGCGGGTGGCGGCGGAGCCGAGGCCCTGCGGTTCCTGGCCCGCGCCGAACACGGCCGCCGTCTGGCCGGCGCGTACGCGGTCACGACCGCGGCCCGGGAGGCCGGTGGCCCGGTGGCCGAGGAGGCGGCACGCGCCTGGGAGCTGTTCGCCGCCGCCACCCGTGCCGATCCCGGGGCGACGGCGGCCGTGCTGACCCACCCGGCGGCCGGGCCCGCCCTGTTCGGGCTGCTCACTCGACTGACCCGGCGGCAGGAGCGGGCGCGGCCGTCGCTCCGGGTGCCGATGGGCCGGTACACGGCGCTGGCCGCGGCCGCGACGGTACGCGCGGGGCTGGCGGCGCGGGTGGAGTGGCCGGTGGAGGGGGCCTGGGTGGCCCTGCCCTCGCTCGGGCGGGCCCACTTCCCGGCCGCCCGTTCCGGCGGGCGGGCCGTCGCGTGCGTCGACACGGCCGGCCGGGCCCTGCTCTCCCTGACCGGCCGGTCGCCCGGCGACCCTCCGGTGCCGGTACCGGCGTCCCCCTACCGCAGCGCGGGCCGCTGGCACGGCGCGTACCCGCTGGAGACCCTGGCCCCGGACACCCCGCTGCTGCTGGACATCCTGGACCAGCCCGGCTTCCCGAACGCGGTGCACCGCCCCGACGGCCTGGACGCCGACGAGCTCCGCCGCTGGGTGACGGCGGCCCGGGAGGCGTGCGCGCTGCTCCGGGCGGACCACCCGGAACTGTACGAGGAACTGGCCGCGGGTCCACGCCAGTTGGTGCCGCTGACCGCACCGGGCCAGGGGACCGTCAGCGGCAGCAGCGCGGAGACGTTCGGGTGCGTGGCGATGTCCCGGCCGACGACGGCGACGGGATTCGCGGTGACGATGACGCACGAGATGCAGCACAACAAGTTCGCCGCCCTGCTGCACCTGTTCGACCTGCTGGAGCCCGGCCCGGAGGGCTTCTACGCCCCCTGGCGCCCCGACCCTCGCCCGCTGCTCGGCCTGTTCCACGGGGCCTACGCCCATCTGGGCGTGGCCCGTTTCTGGGCCCGGCAGGGTGAGTCGGAACCGGACCCCGGGCTGCGTGCGGAGGCTCAAGTGCAGTTCGCGCGCTGGCGGTTGGCGGCCCGGGAGGCGACGCTGGTGACTCTGGGCTCGGGTCGGCTCACCCCGCTGGGGCGGCGGTTCGCCGACCGTATGCTCGACACCCTGGACGGCCTGTGCCGCCTGCCGGTCCCCGCCGCCGCCCGCCGCCGCGCCGAGGCGACGGCCCGCGCGCACCGAGCCGCGTGGCGGGAGCGGAACGGGAACCCGCGCCGGACCCTGTCGGCCTGAGGCGTACGGCCCGGGAGAACGGCGGATGCCGGGGAGGCGGGCCGGGGCGGCCCGCCTCGGCGGGGGTCAGCTGTTGGCGTTGAGGACGGGGTAGTAGCCGCTGGAGTGACCGGTGGCGGTGGGGTGGTAGGACTCCCAGCTCGGCGAGACCACCAGGGAGTGCAGATAGTCGTCGCCGGAGCACAGTTCATGGTTGTTGAAGGTGCCACGTACGTCGCCGAAGACGAAGCCGTGCGCGGCGGCACGGGCGGCGATGACGCTGTCGATGACGTCGGAGGCCTCGTCGATCTTGCGGTGCTTGGTGTCGCTGAGACCGACGCAGAAGACGTTGAGCGTATACATGTGCGGGTAGCCGAGAACGACCACCTTGGCGTTGGGGGCCTTGGCGCGGATGGCGTTGTAGGTGGCGTCCAGGCGGGCGGGGAGGGTGTTCTGGGCGTAGGTCTCGGCCTGGGCGACCCGGTTGACGCAGGTGGTGTCCGAACCGGTCACGCAGGTGGTCATGACGTCGGCGAAGCCCGCGTCATTGCCGCCGATGGTGAGGGAGACGAGGCCCGTGGCGGAGTTCAGCGGGCCGAGCTGGTTGTTCGTCACGTCCGTGGTGACCGCACCCGAGCAGGAGGTGTCGGCGAACGAGGACGGTGCGTGGGCGTTCTTCCACAGGTAGGGGTAGGCGCTGAGGCTGCGGTGGCAGTCTCCGCTCGAACTGTCGTAGTTCCCTGCGCCGTTGCCGGCCGAGTAGGAGTCGCCCAGTGCGACGTAGGCCGGTCCGGCAGCTTGTGCCGGACCGGTCAGCACCAGGCTGAACATGATCGCGAGGGCGAGTGTGGCCAGGACGGAAAGCGATCTGACGCGTCTCACGAGACCTCCCTGAGCGGGAAAGCTGGCCCTCATTTGGTACAGCAGGCAACCAACTCAGGGAAGTGTCCATGACAAAACTGGTTGCCTCTTTAACATCACGTTTCGCGCCATGAAGAGGGGGGCAACCGTGCCGAAACAAAGAGGACGCGGCCGTGGCGGCGAATGCGCGCGGAAAGCCACGCGAACACAAAGAGGACCGCGACCGTCAGGCCGAGGTCCTCGTTGGTGTATCGATCTTGCGAGTGTCCGAGGGGGGACTTGAACCCCCACGCCCGATAAAGGGCACTAGCACCTCAAGCTAGCGCGTCTGCCATTCCGCCACCCGGACAAGGTGTCTGCCGCCTTGCGGGGCGTGTTCCCCGCGGCGACATGGACAACAATACCAAGGTTTCGGAGTGCGTTTCACCTGCGTATCCGTACTGCGGAGCGGCCCCGGACCGCGTGGGCGGACGGTCGGTGACCTGGTCACCCCGGGTGTCCTGGCGGGCACCCGGGGTGAGGGCGGGGCCGGGTCGGCCGAGGCGGGTCAGGGCATGAGGTGGTGGTCCGGGAAGTTGCCCGGCAGCCGTTCGTCCGCCGGGCCCTGGGTCACCGCTCGCACCAGCAGCTCGCCGCCGACGAACGCGCCGCGCCAGGACGCGCCGAAGCCGCCGAACAGCTCGTCGCGGTCACCTCGGGAGCGGGGCTTGCCGTGTCCCACCTTGAAGGCGCGGATCTGCGGCGCCAGCCGGTCGTAGGTGGCCCGGTCGTCCGTGGCCAGTGTGGCGACCAGCGCCCCGTTGGAGGCGTTCATCGCGGCGAGCAGCTCCGCCTCCGTGTCGACCAGGACGATGGTGTCGACCGGGCCGAAGGGTTCCGCGTGATGCAGCGGGGAGGACGGGGGCGGGTTGAGGAGGGTGACCGGCTGGACGTAGGCGGAGGTGTCCTGACCGGGCAGGAAGCGGGCGTCCGCCGGGTTGCCGCGGTGCAGCGGGATCGCGCCGCGGTCGACGGCCTCGGCCACCTGGTCCGTCAGCTCCTTGGCCTTGGCCGCGTTGATCACTGGGCCGAAGTCCAGCGCGGGGAAGGGGTCGTCGGGCCGGTCGACGGCGAGCGGGTGGCCGACCCTGAGCGTGCGGACCGCCGGGAGGTACGCGGCGAGGAACGCGTCGAACAGCTCGCGCTGGACGACGAAGCGCGGGTAGGCCGTGCAGCGCTGCTTGCCGTAGTCGAAGAGTTTGGGGACGACGGCCGTCAGCGCGTCCCAGTCCGAGTGGTTCCAGATGCCCCAGGTGTTCAGTCCCTCCTGTTCGAGAATGTGCCGTTTGCCGAGGTCGGCGACCGCCGTGGCCACCGCGGCACCGGTGTCGCGGCCGCCGACGAAGGAGACGCAGCCGATCTCCGGCGCCCGCACCAGCGCCTCCGACAACTCGCCCCCGCCGCCGCTGACCAGGGTGACGGGGACGCCCTCGCGGGCCGCCAGCGCGCAGGCCAGGGTCAGACAGGCGACCCCGCCGTCGGTCGGGGTCTTGGCGACGACCGCGTTGCCCGCCAACGCCTGGACCAGCAGGGCGTGGACGAGCACGCTCATCGGGTAGTTCCAGCTCGCGATGTTGGAGACCGGGCCCTCCAGCGGCACCCGGCCGGCGATCATCGGCTCGATGCCGTCGACGTACCAGCGCACCCCGTCGACGGCCCGGTCGACGTCGGCCTGGGCGAGCCGCCAGGGTTTGCCGATCTCCCAGACGAGGAGCAGGGCGAGGAGTTCACGGTGCTCGGCGAGGGCGTCGAGGGTGGCGGCGACGCGGGCCCGCCGTTCGTCGAGCGGTACGTGCCGCCAGGCCCGGTGCTGGTCGAGCGAGGCCCGTACGGCCTGCCGGGCGGTGTCCCGGTCCAGGCGCGGCGCGCCCGCGATCGGGCTGCCGTCGACCGGGCTGGTGGCGGGCAGGGGCCTGCCGTCCGCCCGCCAGCCGGCCTGCCAGAGGTTGAGGACACGGTCGTCCCTGAAGGCCTCGGGGGCGACGGCCAGACAGCGCCGCCAGGCCTCGGACCAGGACGTTCCGGCCTTGAGGGTGAGGGTCCGGGGGCCGGAAGCCCTCCGGGGGCCGGAAGCCCCACTGTCCGGGGCCAGGTCCGGGTTCGGGTTCGGGTTCGGGTTCGAGTTCGGGTTCGGGTTCGGGTTCGGGTTCAGGTTCGGGTCGAGGGTGGGTGCCATGGTCGGACTCCGCTCTCGGTGCACAGTCGGGGGCGGGAGATGGACGGCTCATGCCGCGCACGGTTCGCACCACCGCACGGGCGTCGTATACGTACGACCGCCGCGCGGACGGACGTCGTATACAGGGGCGGGCGCTTGGGGTCTCGTACCTGCGAACGTCTCGTACCGACGAACGTCGGGTACGGACGAGCGTCCCGTACGGACGGACGCAGGGACAGCGGCCCGGCGAGTGACAGTCACCTCACCTCAGCCATGAGTGACATCACGGCCGGGATCGGGTCCGGCGAGCGTGGCCAGGACGAGCCGGGCCGTGTCCGTCGGGGTGTCCCCCACCTGCACGCCGGCCGCCTCCAGAGCCCGCTTCTTCGCCTGCGCCGTACCGGACGAACCGGAGACGATCGCGCCCGCGTGCCCCATCGTCCGCCCCTCGGGCGCGGTGAAGCCCGCGATGTAGCCGACGACGGGCTTGGTGACATGGGCGCGGATGTACGCGGCGGCGCGTTCCTCCGCGTCGCCGCCGATCTCGCCGATGAGGACGATCAGGTCGGTGTCGGGGTCGTCCTGGAACGCGGCCAGGCAGTCGATGTGCGTGGTGCCGACGACGGGGTCGCCGCCGATGCCGACGCAGGTCGAGAAGCCGACGTCGCGCAGTTCGTACATGAGCTGGTAGGTCAGGGTGCCGGACTTGGACACCAGGCCGATCCGGCCGGGCTCGGCGATGTCCGCGGGGATGATGCCCGCGCCGGACTGGCCGGGGGTGATCAGGCCGGGGCAGTTGGGGCCGATGATCCTGGTTCCCCGCCGCCTTGCGTGGGCGGTGAAGGCGACGGTGTCGTGCACCGGGACGCCCTCGGTGATGACGACGGCGAGGCCGATGCCGGCGTCGGCGGCCTCGACGACGGCCGCCTTGGTGAAGGGGGGCGGGACGAAGACGACGGTGACGTCGGCGCCGGTCGCCGCCATGCCCTCGCGGACCGAGCCGAAGACGGGAACCGCGACGGTGGCGCCCGCCCGGCCGTTCGGGCCGCGGGGGACGTCGAAGTCGACGGTGCGGCCCGCCTTGCGCGGGTTGACGCCGCCGACCACGTTCGTGCCGGCCGCGAGCATCCGCCGGGTGTGCTTCGTCCCCTCGCCGCCGGTCATCCCCTGGACGAGGACCCTGCTGTCCTTGGTGAGGTATATGGCCATGTCGTCCCGTCTCCTCAGGCGTCGGTGGCGAGTTGCGCGGCACGGCGGGCCGCGCCGTCCATGGTGGTGGCCTGTTCGACCCCGGGGTGGGCGCGCCGGTCGAGGACGGCGCGGCCGCGGGCGGCGTTGTTCCCGTCCAGGCGGACCACGAGCGGTTTGGTCAGCCGGACGCTCTCCAGGGCCTGCACGATGCCTTCGGCGACCGCGTCGCAGGCGGTGATGCCGCCGAAGACGTTGACCAGGACGGACTTGACCGCCGGGTCGGCGAGGACGACGGAGAGCCCGTCGGCCATGACGCGGGCGGACGCGCCGCCGCCGATGTCGAGGAAGTTCGCGGGGCGGGCGCCGCAGCCCGCGACCACGTCGAGCGTCGACATGACGAGCCCCGCGCCGTTGCCGATGACGCCGACCTCGCCGTCCAGCCTGACGTAGTTGAGGCCCTTCGCGGCGGCCGCCGCCTCCAGCGGGTCGCCGGGCGCGGGGGTGTCGGCGCCCCAGCGTTCCTGCCGGAAGCGGGCGTTGTCGTCGAGGGTGACCTTGCCGTCGAGGGCGAGGACGCGGCCCTGCCGGGTGCGGACGAGCGGGTTGACCTCGACGAGGAGGGCGTCCTCGGCGACCAGTACCCGCCAGAGCCGGACCAGCGTGTCGACGGTCCCCGGCGGCAGGCCGGCCGCCTCGGCGATCTCGCCGGCCTTCGCGGAGGTGACGCCCTCGGCCGGGTCGACGGGTACGCGGGCCACCGCCTCGGGCCGGGACGCGGCGACCTCCTCGATGTCCGTGCCGCCCTCGGCGGAGGCGATCGCGAGGAAGCCGCCGGCCGTGCGGTCCAGTACGTAGGAGACGTAGTACTCGGTGTCGATGTCGACGGGCTGGGCCAGCATCACGGTGTCGACCCGGTGGCCCTTGATGTCCATGCCGAGGATCTGCCGGGCGGTCAGTTCGGCGGCGGCCGGGTCCGCGGCGAGCTTCACTCCGCCTGCCTTGCCTCGTCCGCCGGTCCTGACCTGGGCCTTGACGACGGCCCGGCCGCCCAGCCGGCGGGCGATCGCGCGTGCCTCCTTCGGCGAGTCGGTGACCTCGGCCCGTGGCACCGGGATGCCGTGTTCCTCGAAGAGCTGCCGTGCCTGGTGTTCGTACAGGTCCATCTCGGCTCCTGTCTGCTGAGTCCTGCGGGTCGCCCCGGGCGCGCCGGTCCGGGCTTCGGGCTCCGGCCGCACGCCGGGGTCCCGGGCCCGGCCCGGGAGCCCAGCCGGTGATTGCGGGCCCGCACCCGGCCCCAGTCGGCGGGCCCCGGTCGGCGCCCCGGTCGACGGCCCCGGGCCCGGCCCGGCGTGGCTCCGGGCCCCGGCCCGAAAAGTGCCGCACGCCCCTGGACACCGCCCAGCGGATGCGGGATAACAAGCTTCATACAGTATTCGTCGACTGTATGCAATGTACCGCGAGAGCGTTCCCACCCCTACGAAGGGACAGGACTTCGCCATGCCCGACGACACGCAGGACGACGTGATCTCCGGCGGCCATCTCGTTGCCAAAGCACTCAAGGCCGAGGGGGTCGACCGCATCTACACGCTGTGCGGCGGCCACATCATCGACATCTACGACGGCTGCGTCGACGAGGGCATAGAAGTCGTCGACGTACGCCATGAGCAGGTCGCGGCCCACGCCGCCGACGGCTACGCACGCATCACCGGCAGGCCCGGCTGCGCGGTCGTCACCGCGGGCCCCGGTACGACCGACGCGGTCACCGGTGTCGCCAACGCCTTCCGCGCCGAGTCCCCCATGCTGCTGATCGGCGGCCAGGGAGCCCTCACCCAGCACCGGATGGGCTCCCTCCAGGACCTGCCGCACGTCGACATGATGACGCCCATCACCAAGTTCGCGGCGACCGTGCCGGACACCGCACGCGCCGCGGACATGGTGTCGATGGCGTTCCGCGAGTGCTACCACGGCGCCCCCGGCCCCTCCTTCCTGGAGATCCCGCGCGACGTCCTCGACGCGAAGGTGCCGGTGGAGAAGGCACGGGTGCCCGAGCCGGGGCACTACCGGGCCTCGACCCGCTCCGCGGGCGACCCGGAGGCGATCGAGAAGCTCGCCGACCTGCTGGTGCACGCCGAGAAACCGGCGATCCTGCTCGGCAGCCAGGTGTGGACGACCCGCGGCACCGAGGCGGCCGTCGAGCTGGTGCGCGCCCTGAACATCCCCGCGTACATGAACGGCGCCGGCCGTGGCACGCTGCCGCCCGGCGACCCGCACCACTTCCAGCTCTCCCGCCGGTACGCGTTCTCCCACGCCGACGTCATCGTGATCGTCGGCACGCCCTTCGACTTCCGCATGGGCTACGGCAAGCGGCTGTCCCCGCGGGCGACCGTCGTGCAGATCGACCTCGACTACCGCACCGTCGGCAAGAACCGGGACATCGACCTCGGGATCGTCGGTGACGCGGGGCTGGTGCTGAGGTCGGTGGCGGAGGCCGCGTCCGGGCGGGTCGACGGGGGCGCCGCCAAGCGCAAGGAGTGGCTGGACGAGCTGCGGGCGGCCGAGCGGACCGCGCTGGACAAGCGGCTGCCGAGCCTGCGCTCGGACGCCTCGCCGATCCACCCGTACCGGCTGGTGAACGAGATCAACGACTTCCTCACCGAGGACTCCATCTACATCGGCGACGGCGGCGACATCGTCACCTTCTCCGGGCAGGTCGTACAGCCCAAGTCCCCGGGCCACTGGATGGATCCGGGACCGCTGGGCACCCTCGGCGTCGGCGTGCCCTTCGTCCTCGCCGCCAAGCAGGCACGGCCCGACAAGGAGGTCGTGGCCCTGTTCGGCGACGGCGCGTTCTCCCTGACCGGCTGGGACTTCGAGACCCTCGTACGGTACGACCTCCCGTTCGTCGGCATCGTCGGCAACAACTCCTCCATGAACCAGATCCGTTACGGCCAGGCCCAGAAGTACGGCCCGGAGCGCGAGCGGGTCGGCAACACCCTGGGCGACGTCCGCTACGACGAGTTCGCCCGGATGCTGGGCGGCCACGGCGAGGAGGTCCGCGACCCCGCCGACATCGCGCCCGCGCTGCGCCGGGCCCGCGAGTCCGGCAAGCCTTCGCTGATCAACGTCTGGGTCGACCCGGACGCGTACGCCCCCGGAACCATGAACCAGACGATGTACAAGTGAGGTGAACGCCCATGACCGCAAGGGCACTTGAGGGCATCCGCGTCCTCGACATGACCCACGTACAGTCCGGGCCCTCCGCGACCCAGCTGCTCGCCTGGCTGGGGGCCGACGTCGTCAAGCTGGAGGCGCCGACCGGGGACATCACCCGGGGCCAGCTGCGCGACCTCCCGGACGTCGACTCCCTCTACTTCACGATGCTCAACTGCAACAAGCGGAGCATCACCCTCAACACCAAGACCGAGCGCGGCCGGGACATCCTCACCGAGCTGATCCGGCGCTCCGACGTCATGGTCGAGAACTTCGGACCGGGCGCGGTGGACCGGATGGGCTTCACCTGGGACCGCATCAAGGAGATCAATCCACGGATCGTCTACGCCTCCATCAAGGGCTTCGGCGACGGCCCGTACACCGATTTCAAGGCGTACGAGGTCGTCGCGCAGGCCATGGGCGGGTCGATGTCGACCACCGGTTTCGAGGACGGGCCGCCGCTGGCGACGGGAGCCCAGATCGGGGACTCGGGGACGGGTGTGCACTGCGTGGCGGGGATCCTCGCGGCCCTGTACCAGCGGGAGCGCACCGGGCGCGGCCAGCGGGTGAACGTGGCCATGCAGCACGCCGTGCTCAACCTGTGCCGGGTGAAGCTGCGGGACCAGCAGCGCCTGGCCCACGGACCGCTCGCCGAATATCCCAACGACGACTTCGGCCCGGAGGTTCCCCGGTCCGGGAACGCCTCCGGCGGCGGTCAGCCCGGCTGGGCGGTCAAGTGCGCGCCGGGCGGCCCGAACGACTACGTGTACGTCATCGTGCAGCCCGTGGGCTGGCGGCCGCTGACCGCTCTGATCGGCCGGCCCGAGCTGGCCGACGACCCCGAGTGGGCGACCCCGCAGGCCCGGCTGCCCAAGCTGACCAAGATGTTCCAGCTGATCGAGGAGTGGTCCTCGACCCTGCCCAAGTGGGAGGTGCTGGAGCGGCTCAACGCCCACAACGTCCCGTGCGGGCCGATCCTGTCCACCAGGGAGATCATCGAGGACGACTCGCTGATCGCCGACGAGATGGTGGTCACCGTCGCGCACCCCGAGCGCGGCGAGTTCGTGACCGTGGGCAGCCCGCTGAAGCTCTCCGACTCCCCCGTGGAGGTGCGCACTTCACCGCTGCTCGGGGAGCACAACGCAGAGGTGTACATCGGCGAGCTCGGGCTCGGCGACGAGGAGTTGCGTCTGCTCAAGTCGAACGGGGTGATCTGACGTGATGGCCGAGGACCGGCTGCTGAGGGTGCGCACGCTCCTGGACGCCGTACGGGCCGAGGGGCGGACCGCGCTCACCGCGCCCGAGGGCAAGGTGATCGCGGACGCGTACGGGATCGCCGTACCGGGCGAGGAGCTGGCGGGTGACGTGGACGAGGCGGTGGCGTGTGCCGCGCGCTTCGGCGGGCCGGTGGTGATGAAGATCGTCTCCCCGGACATCCCGCACAAGACCGACGCGGGCGGGGTGGTCGTCGGGGTCGAGGGCGCGAGCGAGGTCCGGGCCGCGTTCCACCGCATCGTCGGCAACGCGCGGGCGTACGACCCGCGGGCGCGGATCGTGGGCGTTCAGGTGCAGGAACTGCTGCCGCCCGGGCAGGAGGTCATCGTCGGCGCGGTGACCGATCCCACGTTCGGGAAGGTGGTGGCGTTCGGGCTCGGCGGGGTGCTCGTCGAGGTGCTCAGGGACGTCACGTTCCGGCTGGCCCCGGTGGCCGCGGACGAGGCGCTGGCCATGCTGGACTCGATCCGTGCGGCGGAGGTGCTGCGCGGGGTGCGCGGCGCGCCGCCGGTGGACCGGTGGGCGCTGGCCGAGCAGATCCGCCGGGTGTCCCAACTGGTCGACGAGTTCCCCGAGATCGCCGAGGTGGACCTCAATCCGGTGATCGCGACCGCGGAGGGGGCGGTCGCCGCCGACATCCGGGTCGTCCTCGCCGAGTCGCAGCCGCCGCCGCGCCGCCGGTACACCCGAGACGAGATCCTGACCAGCATGCGCAGGCTGATGCAGCCGGGCTCGATCGCCGTGATCGGCGCCTCCGCCGAGTCCGGGAAGATCGGCAACTCGGTGATGCGCAACCTGGTCGACGGCGGCTTCGCCGGGGAGATCCACCCGGTCAATCCCCGGGCCGACGACATTCTGGGCCGCAAGGCGTACAGGAGCGTCACCGACGTGCCCGGCGAGGTGGACGTGGCGGTCTTCGCGATCCCCGCCCGGTTCGTGGCGGCGGCGCTGGAGGAGGTCGGCCGCAAGCGGATCCCCAACGCCGTGCTGATCCCCTCCGGATTCGCGGAGACCGGTGAACAGGGGCTCCAGGACGAGCTCGTGGCGATCGCGCAGCGGCACGGGGTCCGGCTGCTCGGCCCGAACATCTACGGCTACTACTCGACGTGGCAGGACCTGTGCGCCACGTTCTGCACCCCGTACGACGTCAAGGGCGGGGTGGCGCTGACCTCGCAGTCCGGTGGCATCGGGATGGCCGTCCTGGGGTTCGCCCGCACCACGAAGACGGGTGTGTCGGCGATCGTCGGTCTGGGCAACAAGGCGGATCTGGACGAGGACGACCTGCTGACCTGGTTCGGCGAGGACCCGCACACCGAGTGCGTCGCGATGCACCTGGAGGACCTCAAGGACGGGCGGGCCTTCGTGGCGGCGGCGCGCGAGACCATCGTCAAGAAGCCCGTCGTCGTCCTCAAGGCGGGGCGTACGGCGGCCGGCGCGCGGGCGGCCGGCTCGCACACGGGTGCGCTGGCGGGCGACGACGCCGTGTACGACGACATCCTGCGGCAGGCGGGGGTCATCCGGGCGCCGGGGCTCAACGAGATGCTGGAGTACGCGCGCGGGCTGCCGGTGCTGCCCACCCCGCGGGGCGAGAACATCGTGATCATCACGGGGGCTGGCGGCAGCGGTGTGCTGCTGTCGGACGCGGTCAGCGACAACGGGCTGTCGCTGATGGAGATCCCACCCGATCTGGACGCGTCCTTCCGGGCGTTCATCCCGCCGTTCGGGGCCGCGGGCAATCCGGTGGACATCACCGGGGGCGAGCCGCCGTCGACGTACGAGGCGACGATCCGGCTGGGCCTTGAGGACCCGCGCATCCACGCCCTGGTCCTCGGCTACTGGCACACCATCGTCACTCCGCCGATGGTGTTCGCCGAGCTCACCGCGCGCGTGGTGGCCGAGTTCCGGGAGCGCGGGATCGAGAAGCCGGTGGTGGCCTCGCTGGCCGGGGACGTCGAGGTCGAGGCGGCCTGCCAGTACCTGTACGAGCGGGGGGTCGTGGCGTATCCGTACACGACCGAGAAGCCGGTGGCCGTGCTGGGCGCGAAGTACCGGTGGGCGCGGGCGGCGGGCCTGTTGGGGGGGCGAGTCATGAGGTGACCGGACGCGGGGGCGGCCGACGGTGCGCGTCGGCCGCCCCCGGGGACCCGTGCGCGCACGAAACGCATTGGACAGGGGGCGCTGGCCAGAGCTTTCGACGCAAGGGGTGCTGAGTGACATGACAACCACCGACTACCCGGCCTCCGTCCCCTATCGGGAGGTGACGGACCGCAACGGCCGCGTGTACCGCATCGGCGAGACCGATGTCGACATCATGGGCCGCAAGCGCACATGGATGGTCGTCCTGCCCTGGGTGGGCATGATGGGCATCAGCTCCGCCGAGTACGCGTTCACGTCGGCGGAGGACACGCTCCACGAGGCGCATCTGTGGAGCAGCGGGCACATCTTCTGGCTGATGGGCGTCTGGATATTCTTCCAGGCCGCCGTGGCCTTCCCGGCCGGGCAGCTGCGCGAGAGCGGCCGGCTCCCGGCGCGTACGGCGATGCTGATCGGCGCGGTCGGCACGATGACCGGCTATCTGTCGCTGGCGTACGCGCCGAACGTGCTCGTCGCCTACTTCGGCTTCGGCATGTGCAGCGGTATCGGCGCCGGTCTGGTCTACGCGACCTGCGTGAACATGGTCGGCAAGTGGTATCCGGAGCGCAAGGGCGGCAAGACGGGCTTCGTCAACGGCGGTTTCGCGTACGGGTCCGTGCCCTTCGTCTTCCTGTTCACCTCGTACATGGACCTGGGCAACTACGAGACCGTGCTGGCGCTGGTGGGTGTCGGGCTGTGCCTGGTGGTGGCGTCGGCCGGCTGGTTCTTCCGGGACCCGCCGAAGAACTGGTGGCCCGCCACGGTCGACCCGCTGCGGGCGACCGACGACCCGAAGATCCGCCGGGCGCTGGAGAAGAACCCGCCGGCGGTCCGGCAGTACACCCCGAAGGAGGCGGCCCGTACCCCTGTCCTGTGGATGATGTGGTTCTGTCTGCTGTGCACGGCCGGCATCAACATCTTCGGCATCGCCTTCCAGGTGCCGTTCGGCAAGGACATGGGTTTCGCGGGCGGCATCGTCGCCACGGCGATGTCCTTGAAGGCCATCGTCAACGGCACCGGCCGGGGCGTGATCGGCTGGATATCCGACCGCTACGGACGCCGCAGCACGCTGGTCATCGTCTGTGTCGTGCTGGGCACCGCGCAGTTCGGCGTGCTGGTCTCCGGCCAGCTGGGCAGCATGCCGTTCTTCCTGTTCTGCTCCATGGTCTCCGGCTTCGGCGGCGGGGCGATCTTCCCGCTGTTCGCGGCCATGACGGCCGACTACTTCGGTGAGAACAACAACGCCACCAACTACGGGATGGTCTACAGCTCCAAGCTGATCTCCGGGCTCGTCGGCTCGGGCGTCGGCGCCATCGTGGTCGACGCGTGGGACTACCACGGCGCGTTCGTCCTCGCGGGCTCGATCGGGCTGGCCTCCGCGGTGCTGGCGCTCTTCCTGAAGGCTCCCGGCCGACCCAAGGCCCGGAGCATCGTCCCCAACCCGCAACCGCTCGGCGAGGAGATGGCGTGAGATGACTGCGGATCCCATCGCTACGAACAGCGCGTCGGCCGAGCCCGGCGCCGCGCACCGCCCCTACCGTGAGGTGACCGACTCCCGCGGCCGCGTCTACCGGGTCGGCGAGACCGACCGGGACATCCTCGGCCACTCCCGCAAGCTCATGGTGTATCTGCCGTGGATCGCCATGATGGCCATCAGCGTCTTCGAGTACGCCTACGGCTCGGCGGAGGACACCCTCTCGCACGCCCACGGCTGGACCCAGAGCAACACCTTCTGGATCCTGAGCGTCTGGGTGTTCTTCCAGGCCGGCATCGCCTTCCCGGCGGGCTGGCTGCGCGAGCGGGGCATCCTGACCGCGCGCCGGGCCATGCACCTGGGCTCCGGCATGTGTCTCGTGGGGTTCCTGGCCCTGTCCCACCTGAGCAACGTCCTGCTGGCGATCCTGGGCTTCGGCGTCGTCGGCGGCATGGGCGCCGGGCTGGTCTACGCGACCTGCATCAACATGGTCGGCAAGTGGTTCCCCGAACGCCGGGGCGCGCGCACGGGGTTCGTCAACGGCGGCTTCGCGTACGGTTCGCTGCCGTTCATCTTCATCTTCAACTACGCGTTCGATACCGGGAACTACCACCGGGTGCTGGACCTGATCGGCTGTTACATCATGATCGTGGTGTTCGGGTGCGCGTTCCTCTTCAAGGACCCGCCGAAGAACTGGTGGCCGGCCGACATCGACCCGCCGACCCTCGCCGGTGACGGCGAGAACGCGGTACGGACGTCCAAGAACCCTCCGGCTGCACGGCAGTTCACCCCCAAGGAGGCCGTCAGGTCCGGCATGCTCCCGCTGATGTGGATCTCGATCGTGCTGACCGCCGGGGTGTCGATCTTCGGGATCTCCTTCCAGGTCGACTTCGCCAAGGAGGTCGGCTTCGGCCCGCTGGTCGCCGCCTCGTCGATGGGCGTGATGGCGGTCATCAACGGCGTCGGACGCGGGGTCGTCGGCTGGCTGTCCGACCGGTGGGGCCGCAAGTCGACCCTGGTGTTCGTCATCGTCGTGCTGGGCCTGGCCCAGTTCGGCGTGATCCTGGCGGGCAACCTGAGGAGCGAGTGGCTGTTCCTGTTCTTCGCCTTCCTGTCCGGGTTCGGCGGCGGCGCGTTCTACCCGATGTTCGCGGCGCTGACGCCGGACTACTTCGGCGAGAACTACAACGCCACCAACTACGGCCTGGTGTACAGCGGGAAGCTCATCAGCGGCCTGTTCGGCGGCGGCCTGGGCTCCATGGTGGTCGCGGCCTGGGGCTACAACGGCGCGTACGCGCTGGCCGGCGGGATCTCGATGGTCGCGGCGGCGATCGCGCTGCTGCTGCGACAGCCGGGCCACAACACCCCGCCCGCACCACAGCCCGCGGGCTGACGACGGCGTACGGCCGTCGGAGAACCGCATGGCGCGAGGTGGCTCGCCCCTGTTTCCCGGGGAGGGCCACCTCTCGCGCGGCCGGGCCTCAGGACCTGGTGCGGGCGTGGTACGAGGTCCTGGTGTGTTCCGTGTGTTCGCGCATCAGCCGGGTGGCCTCCTGCTCGTCGCGGTCGGTGATCGCCGCGATCAGGTCCCGGTGCTCGATCCACGACTGCTGTCCGCGTCGACGGGCGACGGGCGTGTAGTACCAGCGCACCCGCCGGTCGACCTGGGCCGCGAGTTCGGCGAGGACCGCGTTGCCCGCCAGTTCCATGATCTTGGCGTGGAAGCGGGCGTTGAGGGTCACGGCGGCGTCCACGTCGTCGTCGGCGACGGCCTGGAGCCCCTGCGCCAACAGCTCCTCCAGCGCCTCGATGCCCGCGCTGGTGGCGTTGGCCGCGGCGAGACGGGCCGCCTCGGCCTCCAGCAGCGTACGCACGGTGAGGAGTTGGTCGGCCTCCTGCTCCGTGGGCTCGTGCACGAACGCGCCCTGCGCGGGGCGCAGATCGACCCAGCCCTCGGTGTTGAGCCGTTGCAGCGCCTCGCGCACCGGCTGCCGGGAGACCCCGAGGTGCCCGGCGAGCTCGCTCTCGACGAGGTGCTGGCCGGGCTGGAGGGCCCGGGTGGTGATGAGTTCGAGCAGTGCCTCGTAGACGCGGTCACGCAGCGGACCGGGGCGTTCGAGCCTGGGCACGGCCCCCTGCGGCAGTCCTGTCGACAACATCGCGGTCCCCCTCCTCGGCGGGCCGTGCACAGCGGTCGGAGCGCCGGCCTGGATTGGCTTTCGTCTACAGTCTACGGCGCTCGACGCCCGAAGGGACGGCGAGATGGCGTCATCGCACACCGCTGTCGCACCGAGCCGTCACAGCACGTAGTCGGACCGCGCAGTCGCATCAGGCAGTCGCACCACGCGACCGTACGAGGCCGCCGCGCCGTGTCACGGCGTCCGCCGCGGGCGGCTCACGGGCAGCGCACGACCTGGCCGGCGTACGAGAGGTTCCCGCCGAAGCCGAACAGCAGGACCGGGTCCCCGGTGCGGATCTCGCCGCGTTCCACCAGCTTGGAGAAGGCCAGCGGGATGCTCGCCGCGGAGGTGTTGCCGGACTCGCGGACGTCCCGGGCCACGACGGCGTTCACCGCGCCGATCTTCCCCGCGAGCGGCTCGATGATGCGCAGGTTCGCCTGGTGCAGGACGACGGCCGCGAGGTCCTCGGGGGTGAGTCCGGCCCGCTCGCAGGCCTGCCGGGCGAGCGGCGGCAGCTGGGTGGTCGCCCACCGGTAGACGCTCTGGCCCTCCTGCGCGAAGCGCGCGGGCTGTCCCTCGATGCGCACGGCGTGCCCCATCTCGGGCACCGACCCCCACAGCACGGGCGCGATCCCCGGCTCCTCGCCCTCGGCGCACGCCTCGACCACGGCGGCCCCCGCCCCGTCCCCGACGAGCACGCAGGTCGTGCGGTCCGTCCAGTCGGTGACCTCGGTCATCTTGTCGGCGCCGATGACCAGGGCGCGGGTGGCGGCGCCCGCGCGGACGGTGTGGTCGGCGGTGGCCAGGGCGTGGGTGAAACCGGCGCAGACCACGTTGACGTCCATCGCGGCGGGCGAGGGGATGCCCAGCCGGGCGGCGACCCGGGCGGCCATGTTCGGGGAGCGGTCCACGGCCGTCGACGTGGCGACCAGGACCAGGTCGATGTCGCCGGGGGCCAGCCCGGCGGCCGCGAGCGCCTTGGCGGCGGCCTGCGCGGCCAGCTCGTCGACGGGTTCGTCGGGGCCCGCGATGTGCCGGGTCAGGATGCCCACCCGGGACCGGATCCACTCGTCACTGGTGTCGACCATGCCCGCCAGTTCCTCGTTGGTGAGCACCCTGGCGGGCTGGTAATGGCCGACGGCGGCGATGCGCGAGCCGTGCATGGGAGGGTCCCCTCGTTGCCGTGAGTAGCGGGATCCACCAGTCTGATGAGTGACTCACGGGTACGAGGACAGGTGATGCCACAGGAAACGCGCGTCCGGGTTGTCGGCTTCCGTCAGACCGTAAACGCCGCAACCCCGGCAACCCGGTCCCGCGCGCCGTGGCGTCAGCCGGTGAACAGCTGTGTGGCCCGCTGGACGAGTTCGTACAGCCCGTAGGCGAGCGGCGCGCCCACCCAGAGCCAGGCGAAGGCGATCAGCCCCCGCCGGTCAGGCGGACTCTGGCTGCTGTCGCTGTCGGACATCGGCGTCCTTTCCGGGTACGGGGAGGTGGTGGCGGGGGTGGACGGGCCGGACGAGTTCGTTGGCCACGAACCCGATCGCGAGCAGCCCGATCATGATGAAGAAGGAGAGCGAGTACAGGGCGGAGCCGTGCTTCCCGGCCTCCTCCTGGCGGTCGGCGATCCAGTTGACGATCAGCGGACCGAGGACGCCGGCGGTGGACCAGGCGGTGAGCAGCCGGCCGTGCACGGCGCCGACCTGGTGGCTGCCGAACAGGTCCTTGAGATACGCGGGGATCGTGGCGAAGCCGCCGCCGTAGAAGGAGAGGATCACCAGCGCGCACCCGACGAACAGCGGTTTCGAGGTGTCGCCCAGCAGCGCGATCAGGGCGTACATCAGGGCGCCGACACCGAGGTAGACGCGGTAGACGTTCTTGCGCCCGATCAGGTCGGAGGTCGACGACCAGCCGATGCGGCCGGCCATGTTGGCCGCCGACAGCAGCGCGACGAAGCCGGCGGCGGCCGTCGCGGACACCGGGGTGGAGCTGTCGGCGAAGAAGTCCGTGATCATCGGGGCGGCCTTCTCCAGGATGCCGATCCCGGCCGTGACGTTCATGCACAGAATCACCCAGAGGCACCAGAACTGCGGGGTGCGCACGGCGCTGCGCGCCGACACCTGCACCCCCTCGACGGCACCGGCCCTCCCGGCCACGGCCGGCGCCCCGCCGCCACCGGGCGCCGCCGCGCCCTGCCCCGTACCGCGCGGCACCCGCACCAGCAGCACGCCGAGCAGCATGAACACGGCGTACGACAGCCCGTGCACGAGGAACGCGAGCGCGATCCCGGAGCTGTCGGTGCCGAACGACTCCAGCATCTGCGCCGACCACGGCGAGGCGATGAGCGCGCCGCCGCCGAAGCCCATGATGGCGATGCCGGTCGCCATGCCGGGGCGGTCGGGGAACCACTTGATCAGGGTGGAGACGGGCGAGATGTAGCCGATGCCGAGGCCGATCCCGCCGACGAAGCCGTAGCCGAGGACGATCAGCCAGTACTGCTCGCTCGCCGCACCGAGGGCGGAGATCAGGAAGCCGGACGAGAAGCAGATCAGGGCCACGGTCATCGCCCAGCGTGGCCCCCTGCGCTCCACCAGGGTGCCGCCGAACGCGGCGGACAGGCCGAGCATCACGATGGCGAGCTGGAAGGGCAGGGCGCTCTGGGTGCCGCTGAGGCCGAGCGCGGATTCGAGGGGCGGCTTGAACACGCTCCAGGCGTAGGCCTGGCCGATGGACAGATGCACGGAGAGGGCGGCGGGCGGAACCAGCCAGCGGCTCCAGCCAGCGGGCGCGACGGGAGGACTCATGATCCCGGACGGTAGGCAGGGGCACGGGAGTTGAGAAGCGGTCGGGTCGACCGTATGCGGTGAACGGTATCCAGGCTGCGCCGAGCGGTCGGGACAGAGCACGACGCGACCCCTTGTCGAGGCATCCTCCATACTGTAGACAATATTTCGTCGACATAGTGTGCGGCGTCGACGTCTTCCCCACCTCCGCGGTACTCCCTCGACCGAACGGAGCGTTCCGAAGTGAAAGTCGCAGTCCTCGGCGCCGGTGCGATCGGCGCCTACGTCGGTGCCGCGCTCCACCGCGCCGGCGCCGACGTGCACCTCATCGCCCGTGGACCGCATCTGGCGGCCATGAGGCGGCACGGCGTCCAAGTGCTCAGCCCGCGCGGCGACTTCACCGCCCGCACGCACGCCACCGACGACCCGGCCGAAGTCGGCCCGGCCGACTACGTCTTCCTCGGCCTCAAGGCCAACTCGTACGCGGCGTGCGGGCCGCTGATCGAGCCGCTGCTGCACGGCACCACGGCGGTCGTGGCCGCCCAGAACGGGATCCCCTGGTGGTACTTCCACCGGCACGGCGGCCGCTACGACGGCCACCGCGTCGAGAGCGTGGACCCGGCAGGCGCGGTCAGTGCGGTGCTCGCGCCCGAACGGGCCGTCGGCTGCGTGGTCTACGCGGCGACCGAGCTCGAAGCCCCCGGTGTCGTACGGCATCTGGAAGGCACCCGGTTCTCGATCGGCGAGCCGGACCGGAGCGTCTCGGCACGCTGTCTGGCCTTCTCCGAGACCATGCGGGCGGGCGGGCTGAAGTGCCCGGTCGAGCCGGACCTGCGCAACGACATCTGGCTCAAGCTGCTCGGCAACATCTCCTTCAACCCGATCAGCGCGCTCGCCCGCGCCACCATGCGGCAGATGTGCCGGCACGGCGGCACCCGCGAGGTCATCGAGACGATGATGCGCGAGACGCTCTCGGTCGCCCGCGCGCTCGGCTGCGAGGTCGGCGTCTCCATCGAACGCCGGCTCGCGGGCGCGGAACGCGTCGGCGACCACCGCACCTCCACGCTCCAGGACCTGGAGCGCGGCAAACCGCTGGAGCTCGACGTGCTGCTCGCCGCCGTCGTCGAGCTGGCGGAGATCACCGGCGTGCCGGTGCCCACCTTGCGCACCGTGCACGCCATCTCGGACCTGCTCGCGCTGAGGAGCGCCGCATGAGGAAACGGCAGCAGAAGACCTACACCCGGCTGACCCACCCCCTGGTCCGGGACTCCCGTGACGCGCCCTTCCGGCAGGCGAGCTGGGAGGAGGCCCTGGACCGGACGGCCCGCGGCCTGGACCGCAACCGCGACGCGTTCGGGATGTTCTCCTGCGCCCGCGCGACCAACGAGATGAACTACGTGGCCCAGAAGTTCGCCCGGGTCGTCATGGGCACCAACAACGTCGACTCCTGCAACCGCACCTGTCACGCCCCGAGCGTGGCGGGCCTGTCGGCCGCCTTCGGCTCCGGCGGCGGCACGTCCTCGTACGAGGAGATCGAGCACACCGACGTCATCGTGATGTGGGGCTCCAACGCCCGCTTCGCGCACCCGATCTTCTTCCAGCACGTGCTGAAGGGGATCCGCAACGGCGCCCGGATGTACACCGTCGACCCGCGCCGCACCTCCACCGCCGAGTGGGCGGAGAGCTGGCTCGGGCTGAACGTCGGCACGGACATCCCGATGGCGCACGCGATCGGCCGGGAGATCATCCACGCGGGGCTGGCCAACGAGGCGTTCATCGAGCGGGCGACGACCGGCTTCGAGGAGTACAAGGCGCTCGTCGAGCCCTGGACGCTGTCGCTTGCGGAGAAAGTGACGGGCGTACCGGCCGCCGCAATAAGGGAGTTGGCGCACGCCTACGCCCGCGCCGAGCGCGCCCAGCTGTGCTGGACCCTCGGCATCACCGAGCACCACAACGGCACCGACAACGTCCGCGCCCTGATCAACCTCTCCCTGATCACCGGTCAGGTCGGCCGCTGGGGAGCCGGGTTGCAGCCGCTGCGCGGCCAGAACAACGTGCAGGGCGGCGGCGACATGGGCGCCATCCCCAACCGCCTGCCCGGCTTCCAGGACATCCTCGACCCGGACACCCGACTGAAGTTCGAGTCGGCCTGGAACACGGTGATCCAGCCGCACTACGGGCTGAACCTCACCGAGATGTTCGAGGCGATGGAGGAGGGCACGCTCAAGGCGGTCTACTGCATCGGCGAGAACCCCGCCCAGTCGGAGGCCGACAGCGAGCAGGCCGAACGGCGGCTGCGCGCCCTGGACTTCCTCGTCGTACAGGACATCTTCCTGACCCGCACGGCCGAGCTGGCGGACGTCGTACTGCCCGCCACGGCGGGCTGGGCGGAGACCGAGGGCACGACCACCAACAGCGAGCGGCGGGTCCAGCGGGTGCGCCGGGCCGTCACCCCGCCCGGCGAGGCCCGCGAGGACATCGACATCCTCTGCGACCTGGCGGTCCGGCTCGGCCACGACTGGAAGTACGCCGACTCCGAGGCGGTGTGGAACGAGCTGCGCTCGGTCTCCCCGGACCACTACGGGATGACGTACGACCGGCTCGTCGAGCACCAGGGCATCCAGTGGCCCTGCCCCAGCACCGACCGGCTCGAACCGACTTATCTGCACGGCCGGTTGTGGGAGAAGGACCCGGCGAGGCGCGGGATGGCGGCCCCGTTCGGGCTGGTGCGGCACGATCCGCCGGTCGACCTCACCGACGAGGAGTACCCGATCCGGCTGACCACCGGGCGGCGGCTCGACTCGTACAACACCGGTGTGCAGAGCGGGGGCTTCGCCTCCCCGCTGCGGCGCGGCGAATACGTGGAGCTGTGCCCGGAGGACGCCGAGCGGCACGGGGTCGTGGTCGGCGAGGAGGTCAAGGTGTCCTCGCGGCGCGGCGCGGTCGTCGCGCCGGTGTGGATCGACCCCGCGCTGCGCCCCGGGCTGGCCTTCATGACCATGCACTTTCCCGACGAGGTGGACACCAACCGGCTGACGATCGAGGCGAACTGCCCGATCGCGGGGACGGCGGAGTTCAAGGCGTCGGCGATCCGGATCGAGAAGCTCCCGGTTGCGACCCAGTGAGGTGACGTGGTGGACCTGCACTTCGGCGACGGCAAACCCACGGACGAGGAGCGGGCGGCCGTCGACGCCCTGCTCGGCCCTCCGGAGTCCTCGTGGGAGGGCGCGGACCGCTCCGACGGCGACCTGAGGTGGGCGCGCGGCGGCCGCACCGCCCGGGACCGCCGTGACCTGCTGCTGCCGGGGCTGCACGCGATCAACGACCGGGTCGGCTGGATCAGCGAGGGCGCCCTCGGCTATCTGTGCCGGCGGCTGACGGTGCCGCCGGCGGAGGCGTACGGGGTCGCCACCTTCTACGCGATGTTCTCGGTGCGGCCGCGGCCCGCGACCGTGCTCCAGGTGTGCACGGACCTGGCGTGCGCGGGCGCCGGGGCGTCGGAGCTGTGCGCGGGCGTCGAGGCCGGGCTGGGTCCGGGCAGCGGGGTGGGCGTCGAGCGCAGCCCCTGTCTGGGTCTGTGCGAACGGGCTCCGGCGGTGCTCGCGGTGCGGGCGGGGGATCCGGTGCGCACCGCGGTGTCGGCGCCGGCGACGGTCGAAAGTGCCGTCCTCGCGGCGAGCGCGCCGGACGCGGCCCCCGAGGAGGCGCCGGTGGCGGCGGCCGTCCCCCAGGCCGGGGGCGAGGCCGGGAACGCGGCGCTGACGCTGCTGCGCCGGGTCGGCGTGGTGGACCCCACCGACCTGGACGACTACCGCGCGCACGGCGGCTACTCGGCCCTGCGCCGGGCCTTCGCGATCGGGCCCGCCGCGGTCATCCGCGAGGTCACCGAATCCGGCCTGGTCGGGCGCGGCGGCGCCGCCTTCCCCACCGGCCGCAAGTGGCAGGCCACGGCGTCCCAGCCCGCCCGTCCGCACTACCTGGTGTGCAACGCGGACGAATCCGAGCCGGGCACCTTCAAGGACCGGGTGCTCATGGAGGGCGACCCGTACGCGCTCGTGGAGGCGATGACCGTCGCGGCGTACGCGGTCGGCGCCGAGCGGGGGTATCTGTACCTGCGCGGCGAGTATCCGCGGGCGCTGCGCCGGGTGCGGCACGCCGTCGACCGGGCTCGCGCCCGCGGTCTGCTCGGCGACGACATCCTCGGCCAGGGCTTCGCCTTCGACATCGAGATCCGGCGGGGCGCGGGCGCGTACATCTGCGGCGAGGAGACCGCGCTGTTCAACTCGATCGAGGGCTACCGGGGCGAGCCGCGCTCCAAACCGCCGTTCCCCGTGGAGCAGGGTCTGTTCGGCCGGCCGACGGTCGAGAACAACGTCGAGACGCTGGTCAACGTACTGCCGATCCTGAACCTGGGCGCGCAGGCCTACGCGGCGATCGGCACCGGGGGCTCCACCGGGCCGAAGCTGTTCTGCGTGTCGGGCAGCGTGGCGCGCCCGGGCGTCTACGAACTGCCCTTCGGCGCCACCCTCGGCGAGCTGCTCGCCCTGGCGGGGGTGCGCGCGGGGCTGCGGGCGGTGCTGCTCGGCGGTGCGGCCGGTGGTTTCGTACGGCCGGACGAGCTGGACCTCCCGCTCACCTTCGAGGGCACCCGTCAGGCGGGCACGACGCTCGGCTCGGGGGTCGTGATGGCCTTCGACGACACGGTCCCGCTGCCGCGCCTGCTGCTGCGGATCGCGGAGTTCTTCCGCGACGAGTCGTGCGGGCAGTGCGTGCCGTGCCGGGTCGGGACCGTGCGCCAGCAGGAGGCCCTGCACCGGATCGCCGAGCGCACAGGCGCGGCCGCCGCCGGTGACATCGCGCTGCTGCGGGAGGTCGGCCGGGCCATGCGGGACGCCTCGATCTGCGGTCTGGGACAGACCGCGTGGAACGCCGTGGAATCCGCCATCGACCGTCTGGGGGCGTACGAATGACCGTGACACCGCTGGGGATCCCCCGCCGGCTGCTGGAGTTCACCCTCGACGGGGAGCCGGTGCGGGCGCCCGAGGGCTCGACCCTGCTGGACGCCTGCCGGGCGGCCGGGAAGGACGTGCCGACGCTCTGCCAGGGCGACACCCTCACCCCGAAGAACGCCTGCCGGGTCTGCGTCGTGGAGGTGGCCGGCTCGCGCACCCTGGTGCCGGCCTGCTCGCGCAAGGCGGAGCCGGGGATGGAGGTGCGCACCGACAGCGAGCGCGCCCGGCACAGCCGGAAGATCGTCCTGGAGCTGCTCGCCTCCTCGGTCGACCTGTCGACGACCCCGCGGGCGGCCGAGTGGATCGAGGACTACGGGGCGCGGCCGGACCGCTTCGGCCCCGACGCGGCCCGGCTGGGCGAGGAACCGAGGGTCGACAACGAGCTGTACGTGCGCGACTACGACAAGTGCATCCTGTGCTACAAGTGCGTGGACGCCTGCGGCGACCAGTGGCAGAACACTTTCGCCATCTCTGTCTCCGGCCGCGGATTCGACGCCCGGATCGCGGTCGAGCACGACGCGCCGCTCACCGACTCCGCCTGTGTGTACTGCGGCAACTGCATCGAGGTGTGCCCCACGGGGGCCCTGTCCTTCAAGTCCGAGTTCGACATGCGGGCGGCGGGTACCTGGGACGAGTCGGCGCAGACCGCGACGACGACGGTGTGCGCGTACTGCGGTGTGGGCTGCAACCTGACCCTGCACGTGCAGGACAATGAGATCGTCAAGGTCACCTCGCCGCACGACAACCCGGTGACCCACGGCAACCTCTGCATCAAGGGCCGTTTCGGCTACCAGCACGTACAGAACCGGGGCTGATCAGGACATGGGACGAGTCACGGAACGACGCAAGGTGATCCGTATCCGGGACGGGGTGGTCTCCAGCCGGCCCGACACGCTCGTCGCCGAGGAACCGCTGGAGATCAGGCTCAACGGCAGGCCGCTGGCCATCACCATGCGCACACCGGGGGACGACTTCGCGCTGGCCGCGGGGTTCCTGGTGAGCGAGGGCGTGCTGGCCGCCGCGTCCGACCTCCAGAACATCGTGTACTGCGCGGGGGCCACGGCCGACGGTTCCAACACCTACAACGTGGTGGACGTGCGGACGGCGCCGGAGGTGGTCCTGCCCGACATCACCCTGGAGCGCAACGTCTACACGACGTCGTCGTGCGGGCTGTGCGGCAAGGCGAGCCTGGACGCGGTGCGTACGACGGCCCGTTTCCCGATCGCCGACACTCCCCCGGTCCGGGTGGACCCCGGTCTGCTCGCGAGCCTCCCCGACCGGCTGCGCGCGGCCCAGCGGGTGTTCGACCGGACCGGGGGTCTGCACGCGGCGGCCCTGTTCACCGAGGACGGGGAGCTGGTCGACATCCGCGAGGACGTGGGTCGGCACAACGCCGTCGACAAGCTGGTCGGCCGCGCCCTCCAGAGCGGTGATCTGCCGTTGTCGCGTTCGATACTGCTGGTCTCGGGCCGGGCCTCCTTCGAGCTGGCGCAGAAGGCGGTGATGGCGGGGATACCGATGCTGGCGGCGGTCTCGGCGCCGTCGTCGCTGGCGGTGGACCTGGCCGCGGAGACCGGCCTGACCCTGGTGGGTTTCCTGCGGGGCAGCTCCATGAACGTGTACGCGGGCGAGGACCGGATCGCCCTGCGGGCCGCGGCCGCCCAGGGCTGACCCGGCTCCCCGCGGCACGGCGGCGGGGCCCCGGCCGGCGGGGAGCGCCCCCTGCGCCGCAGGGGCCCCGCCTCGGACCGGCTCGGCCCCGG
This sequence comes from Streptomyces adustus, assembly GCF_009377175.1. GTDB lineage: Bacteria > Actinomycetota > Actinomycetes > Streptomycetales > Streptomycetaceae > Streptomyces > Streptomyces adustus. The sequence continues at coordinate 11,273 of NZ_VJZD01000063.1, read as the reverse complement.
TCACCTCACCGTCGTGCCGTCATCACTCGTCCGGGCCGTCGGCCACGCGGACCAGCAGGGCGGTGAACCGGTCGCGTTCGGCCGGTGGAAGGGGCGCGAGCAGTACCTCGTTCGCCGCCCGTGCCGCGTCCTCGCAGCGCAGCAGCAGCTCCTCACCCCGCGGGGTGAGCGACACGGCGTTCTTGCGGCGGTCCCTCGGATCCGGCTCGCGGACGATCAGGCCCTGCGCCTGGAGGTCGTTGAGGACGCCCACCAGGTCCTTGGGGTCGAGTCCGACACCGCGGCCCAGGTCCGCCTGGGCGACCGGGGCGAGGTCCCGGACGGCCGACAGCACCACGTGGTGCCACATCTTCACGCCCTCGGCCGCGAGCGCCTCGGCGACCAGCGCCCGGCCGCGGGCGGCGGCGCGGCCGAGGATCCAGCTGGGCAGGGCGCGGATCACGGGGATCGGGGCTTCGGACATGAACGCAGCCTAGCCACGATTCATTGGACTTCCCAATGATACGACGATACCGTTGGCGCTCCCAACGATATCATTGGGGACCCCAACGATATCCGGTGGCCGAATACGTACAAAAGTCGCCCCGATCCCCTGACGCACGCTCCTTGTCGGGCCCCGAAGGCCCCAACTAACGTCTGCTGCACGCCCCTTGGACATGGGATGTCCAGACCTCCGGTCGTCCGGACCTCCGGTCGTCCGGACCTCCAGATGTCCAGACCTTCGGACGTCCGGACCGCCGGATGTCGAGACGCACGAAGGGCAGGTCGCACCATGCCGTCAAGTCTTCGTACCCGCCTGAGATCCACCCTCGTCACGGCGTCGACCACCGTCGCGCTGCTCGGGCTGCCGGGCCCCGCGCACGCCCGGCCGGCGGCGGCCGACCCGGAGTTCGGGCAGCAGGTGCTGTTCAAGGCGTCCCAGGACCCCGGGTACGCCTGCTTCCGGATCCCGGCGATCGTCACCACCACGGACGGCACACTGCTGGCGTTCGCCGAAGGACGGGTCCTCAACTGCGGTGACGCGGCCGACATAGACATCGTGCTCAAGCGCTCCACCGACGGCGGGCGCACCTGGGGCCCGCTCCAGGTCGTCAACGAGGGCGGCGGCGACACCCACGGCAATCCCGCGCCGATCGTGGACCGCGAGACCGGCCGCATCCTGCTGGCGGAGACCTACAACACCGGACGTACGGACAGCGCCGGCTGCGCCGTCCCCTGCGACCGCACCCCGCATCTCCAGTACAGCGACGACGACGGTCTGACCTGGTCCGCGCCGCGCGACCTGAGCTCCGAGATCCTGCCCGCGAACTGGAACTCCTGGTACGCGACCGGCCCGGTGCACGGCATCCAGCTCACCCGCGGCCGGCACGCCGGCCGGCTCGTCCTCGGCGTCAACACCGAGACCTGGAACGGCAGCCGGGTCACCGCCGACCACGCGGCACTCGTCGTCAGCGACGACGGCGGCGAGCACTGGCGCCCCGGCGCCGTCGACTCCTGGCCGGTCGCCGAGGACGGCACCTTCCGCCAGAAGCCCTCAGAACTGACCCTCACCGAGCTGATCGACGGTGCCGTGCTGGTCAGCGGCCGGGAGCAGGACGGCACCGATCTCGGCCACCGCACCCAGGCGGTCAGCCGCGACGGAGGCGACAGCTTCACCGCCCCGTTCCACGACCTGCCCGACCTCTACGCGCCCCAGGTGCAGTGCTCGACCCTCCGGCTGGGCCTGCGCCTGCTGCTGGCCTGCCCCGGCGACCCCGACCGCCGCCGCGGGATGATGATCCGCTCCTCCTGGGACGGTGGCCGCACCTGGGACAGCCTGGACCGCGGCACCACCGTCACCACGGACTTCTCCGGCTACTCCGATCTCACCCGGGTCGACCGGGACACCGTCGGCCTGCTGTACGAGGGCGGCGCCGTCGACGCCCGCGACGAGATCCGCTTCGCCCGCTTCACCGAGGACTGGCTCGTGCCGCGCCGCGGCCCGGACCCGACCACCATCGACCTCGCCCCGGGCGCCGCACCCGCGACCGTGCTCGGCGGCGCCCGGGTGAGCGACGGGATGCGCGGCGGCGCGCTGTCGTTCGACGGCGCCGACGACGGCGTACGGCTGCCCTACAGCGACCGGCTCCCGCTCGGCACGAAGGACTTCACCGCCTCCCTGTGGTTCCGCTCCACCGCCGCCACCGGTGAGCAGCCGCTGCTGTGGATGGGGGGCGTGGGGACCACCCAGCCGCAGGTCTGGCTGCGCGCGGAGCCCGCGAGCGACCGGGTGCGCGCCCTGATCACCGTGCGGGACGGGGCGATGGCCGTACGGTCCGCGGCCGTGAGCGTCACCGGCGCCTTCGACGACGGCCGCTGGCACCGGGTGACGCTGCGCCGCGGCGGCGGCCGGCTGACGCTCTTCGTCGACGACGCACAGTCGGCCGTGGCCGACGTGACCGGTTCGGTGAGCCGGAACTCGCCGTTCGGCGTGCACCTCGGCCAGCGCATGGACGGCCGGGAGTTCTTCACCGGCGCGCTCGACGACGTCCGGGTCCGGGACCGTGCGCTGAGCGACGCGGAGATCGCCGACGCCGCGTCCGCGGACACCCCGACCACCGACCTGGCGCACACCGTGCTGTGGCTGCCGTTGGACCGGGTGCGGGAGGCCGGCTGAGCACGGCGGACGGTGCGGGGCCGCGGTGGGCGCGACGGACCGCGGGAGCACGGCGGGCCCCGGCGCGCGCGGGCCCCGGCGCGAGCGGGCCCCGGCGCGAGCGGGCCCCGGCGCGAGCGGGCCCCGGCGCGAGCGGGTCAGCGCGCGCGGGTCGCCGTGACGGTGCCGGTCCGCGCCGGGGCGGCGGGCGCGGCGGCGTCGGCCGGTTCCGGGTCGTGCGCCCGGCGCTTGGCGATCACCGCGCACACCATCAGCTGCATCTGGTGGAAGAGCATCAGCGGCAGCACCGCGAGCGAGGCGTGCGCGCCGAACAGCACGCTCGCCATCGGCAGCCCGGAGGCCAGGGACTTCTTCGACCCGGCGAACTGGATGGCGATGCGGTCCTCGCGGCCGAAGCGCAGCGCCTTCGTGCCGTACCAGGTCAGCGCGAGCATCACGGCGAGCAGGACGGCCTCGACCAGCAGCAGCCCGCCGAGCCGGACCGGGCTGACCTGGTGCCAGATGCCCTGGACCATGCCCTCGCTGAACGCGGTGTAGACGACGAGGAGGATGGATCCGCGGTCCACGTAGCCGAGCGCCTTGCGGTGCCGGAGGACGAACCCGCCGATCACGGGGCGCAGCAGCTGCCCGGCGAGGAACGGCACCAGCAGCTGGAGCACGATCTTGACGAGGGAGTCGGCGGAGAACCCGCCGCCGCTGCCGCCGAGCAGCGCGGCCGCGAGCAGCGGGGTGAGGACGATGCCCGCGAGCGAGGAGAAGGAACCCGCGCAGATCGCGGCGGGCACGTTGCCGCGGGCCATCGAGGTGAAGGCGATCGACGACTGGATGGTGGAGGGGACCAGGGTGAGGAACAGCAGTCCCTGGTAGAGCGAGTGGGTCAGCAGCACCGGGACGAGTCCGCGGGCGGCCAGGCCCAGCAGCGGGAAGGCCACGAAGGTGCAGAGCAGGACGGTGCCGTGCAGGCGCCAGTGCCGCAGCCCTTCGAGCGCCTCGCGGGTGGACAGCCGGGCCCCGTAGAGGAAGAAGAGGAAGGCGATCGCGGCCGTGGAGGCACCGGAGGCGACCTCGGCGGCCGCTCCGCGCGCGGGCAGGAGCGCGGCGAGGCCCACCGTCCCGAGCAGCAGCAGGATGTACGGGTCGATCGGCATCCGACTCGGCCGGCGCAGGCGTTTCACGGTGCTCCACTTGCTCGTGCGTTGCGGTCCGGGGCCGCTCAGGAGACCCCCCTCCATCGTCCTCTTCCGCTCCGTGATCGGGAATCCGTCATACCACTCTGACTGTCATCGCGTGCCGTGATAGCCGGGTACGGTGGCGGGTGTGTACGACCCCTCTCAACTGCGTACCTTCCTCGCGGTGGCGCAGACGCTGAGTTTCACGCAGGCCGCCGGGCGGCTCGGGCTGCGCCAGTCGACCGTCAGCCAGCACGTACGGCGGCTGGAGGACGCCACCGGCCGGACGCTGTTCACCCGGGACACCCACTCGGTGGAGCTGACGGAGGACGGTGAGGCGATGCTCGGCTTCGCGCGCCGGATCCTGGAGGTGCACGAGCAGGCGACGACGTTCTTCGCCGGCACCCGGCTGCGCGGCCGGCTGCGCTTCGGCGCGTCGGAGGACTTCGTGCTGACCCGGCTCCCGGAGATCCTGGAGGGCTTTCGGCACGACCATCCGGAGGTCGACCTGGAACTGACCGTGGAGCTGTCCGGCACGCTGCACGAGCAGCTGACCGCCGGGAAGCTCGACCTGGTGCTGGCCAAGCGGCGCCCGGGGGACCCGCGCGGCGAGCTGGTGTGGCGCGACGAACTGGTGTGGATCGGCGCGCAGCGGCTGCGCCTGGACCCCGACCGTCCGGTGCCGCTGATCGTCTACCCGCCGCCGGGGATCACCCGGGCCCTCGCCTTCGAGGCACTTCAGCGTCAGGGGCGGGCCTGGCGCGTCGCGTGCACCAGCGGCAGCCTCAACGGGCTGATCGCGGCGGCCCGGGCGGGGCTGGGCGTGATGGCGCACTCGCGGGGGCTGATCCCGCCGGGCCTGGTGCCGGTGCCGGAGCGGGCGGGCCTGCCGGAACTGGGCCGCGTCGAGTTCGTCCTGGTGCACGGCCGGCGGCGGACGGCGGCGCAGGGCGCGGCGGACGCGCTGGCCGCGGCGGTCCTCGGCGGCGGGGACCGGCTGCACCGCCGCTGGCGCGGGCCGGGCGAGCCCCGTCCCGGCGCGACGGCGGCGGATACGTGAGCTGCTCGACCCGGCGCAGGAACGGCGTCGTCTCCACGTGCCGGACCGTTCCTAAGGACTGAGCGGGAGTGAGTCCTGCCGCCAGGACCGTGGCTGCTCAGCCGTCTCCGGCACCGCCGCATCCGCCTGCGACACCCGCAGCCGGGCCCGGACCGCAACCCCCGTGGGGCCGGGCACCACAAACGACGCCGCCACCTCCGGCACCGGGCCCGGCGGGCTCCCCGAGGGTCGTTCAACGTCGTACAGATTCAGTGGAGATTACGGTCGCGAAACTTACTCAACCGTCAGGTTTGTGTCCGGTCCTACCCGCTATCGACTCTTTTATCCTCCCCCGGGACAGCCGGAGACCGCCTTCGTCCGGCTTCCCACCCCCTCCCGACCTGGCGTTCGGTGGGGTAGCTTTCACGGCGCTGTGCGGGGCTAGAGCGGGGAGCGGGGTTTGCGCGAGTTCACCAACCCTCCGTCGGCGTCGGCACCGCCGGTCGGCGGCCTGGCCGACGTCGTATACCGGTATGCCGAGGAAGACCCTCTGCACATCGCGCTCGGCCGCAAGGACGAGCAGGGCCAGTGGCAGGACGTGACCTCCGCGGAGTTCCGCGACGAGGTGCTCGCCCTCGCCAAGGGACTGCTGGCCGAGGGCGTCCGCTTCGGCGACCGGGTCGCCATCATGTCCCGCACCCGCTACGAGTGGACCCAGCTCGACTTCGCGCTGTGGTCGATCGGCGCCGAGGTCGTGCCGATCTACCCGACCTCCTCGGCCGAGCAGTGCTTCTGGATGCTGTACGACGCCGAGGTGGCGGCGGCGATCGTGGAGCACGAGGACCACGCGATGACGATCGCCACCGTCATCGACCGACTGCCGCGGCTGCGCCGGCTGTGGCAGCTCGACGACGGCTGCGTACCGGAGCTGTACGAGGCCGGCGCCCATATCGACGACGAGGTGGTGCACCGGCACCGGGAGGCGGTCACCCCCGAGTCGACCGCCACCGTCATCTACACCTCGGGCACCACGGGCCGCCCCAAGGGCTGCGTCCTCTCGCACGGCAACTTCATGTTCGAGGCGGACACGGTGATCGCCCGCTGGGAGCCGGTGTTCCACTCCAAGAGGGGCGACGAGGCGGCGACCCTGCTGTTCCTGCCGCTCGCGCACGTCTTCGGCCGGATGGTGGAGATCGCCGCGATCCGCGGCCGGGTCCGTTTCGGCCACCAGCCGCAGCTCCATGCGTCCGCGCTGCTGCCCGACCTGGCCGCCTTCCGGCCGACCTTCATCCTCGCCGTGCCGTACATCTTCGAGAAGGTGTTCAACGCGGCCCGCCGCAAGGCGGAGAAGGACGGCAAGGCCGGCCCGTTCGAGAAGGCCGTCGAGGTGGCGGTGAAGTACGCCGAGGCTCTGGAGAACAAGGCCTGGGGCCTGGGGCCCGGCCCGTCGGCGGCGCTGCGCGTGCAGCACCAGTTCTTCGACAAGGTCGTCTACGCCAAGGTGCGCGCCGCGATGGGCGGCCGCATCCGCAACGCGATGTCGGGCGGTTCCGCGATGGACCGGCGCCTCGGCCTGTTCTTCGCGGGCGCGGGGGTGCAGATCTACGAGGGCTACGGGCTCACCGAGTCGACCGCCGCCGCGACCGCCAACCCGCCCGAGCAGACCCGGTACGGCACCGTCGGCCAGGCCGTCCCGGGCGTGACCGTGCACATCGCGGACGACGGCGAGATCTGGCTGAACGGCGCCAACGTCTTCCAGGGCTACCTCAACAATCCCAAGGCCACCGACGAGTCCCTGCACGACGGCTGGCTGGCCACCGGCGACCTGGGCTCCCTGGACGAGGACGGCTACCTCACCATCACCGGGCGCAAGAAGGAGATCCTGGTGACCTCGGGCGGCAAGAGCGTCTCCCCCGGGGTGCTGGAGGAACGCGTCCGCGACCACCCGCTGGTCAACCAGTGCATCGTCGTCGGCAACGACCGCCCCTACATCGCGGCCCTGGTCACCCTCGACGAGGAGGCCGTGGAGCACTGGCTCCAGATGAGCGGCAGAGCGCTGCCGTCCCCGGCCGAGCTGGTGCGCGACACGGCCCTGGAGACCGAGGTGCGGCGGGCGGTGGTCGCGGCGAACACCCTCGTCTCGCAGGCCGAGTCGATCCGCACCTTCCGGATCCTGGCCCAGCCGTTCACCGAGGAGCACGGACTGCTCACCCCGTCGCTGAAGCTGAAGCGCAAGGCGATCGAGAAGGCCTACGCCGAAGAGGTCGAGGCCCTTTACCACGCCTGAGCCGTTCCCCGGCGGTTCGGACGGATTCCCTCGTCAGGAATGCATCACGGCCCGTGATCGTTGACGATGGGAGTACCACTTGACGGACAACCGAAGGATCAAGAGCTCGTGAGCAGCAAGGTCCCCCCGATCATCCTCAACAACGGCGTCGAGATGCCCCAGCTGGGCTTCGGGGTCTGGCAGGTGCCGGACGCCGAGGCGGAGCAGGCGGTCGCCATCGCGCTGGAGGCCGGGTACCGCAGCATCGACACAGCGGCGATCTACGGCAACGAAGAGGGCACCGGCAAGGCCATCGCGGCGGCCGGCATCCCCCGCGAGGACGTCTTCGTCACCACCAAGCTCTGGAACAGCGACCAGGGGTACGACGCGACGCTGCGCGCGTTCGACACCTCCCTGGGCAAGCTGGGGCTGGACTACCTCGACCTGTACCTCATCCACTGGCCGCTGCCGTCCCGGGACACGTACGTCGACACCTACAAGGCGCTCGAGAAGCTCTACTCGGACGGCCGGGTGCGGGCCATCGGCGTCTCCAACTTCCTGCCGGAGTACCTGGAGCGGCTGATCTCGGAGACCTCGGTCATCCCCGCGGTCAACCAGATCGAACTGCACCCCTATCTCCAGCAGCACGCGCCGCGCGAGTTCCACGCGCAGCAGGGCATCGCCACCGAGGCCTGGTCGCCGCTGGGCCAGGGCAAGGGGCTGCTGGAGGTCCCGGCGATCGTCGCCATCGCCCAGAAGCACAACCGCACCCCGGCCCAGGTCGTGCTGCGCTGGCACCTCCAGCTCGGCAACGTCGTGATCCCGAAGTCCGTGACGCCGTCCCGGATCAAGGAGAACATCGACGTGTTCGACTTCAGCCTGGACACCGAGGACCTCGCGGCGATCAGCGCGCTGAACGAGGACCGCCGGATCGGTCCCGACCCGGCGGTCTTCGACATCGGCTGACCTGGCCCGTGGGTCAAGTCAGTTGGGCTGTCCGAGCGGCCGTACGACGACGGTGTTCACATCGACCCCGTGCGGCTGCCGGACGGCCCAGACGACCGAGTCGGCGATCTGGTCGGCGGTGAGCAGGTTCCCGGGCGGCAGCGAGCCGTTGCCGTCCCAGAACGGGGTCTCCACCCGGCCGGGCGCGACCAGGGTCACGCCGACGCCGAACTCCGTGACCTGCCGCCGGGTGTTCTCCGCGAGGCCGGTCACCGCCCACTTCGTCGCGCCGTAGAGGTTGCCCGGCGTGGGCACGAACCCGGCGACGCTGCCGATCAGCACGATCCGGCCCCGGGTCTCCTTCAGCGCGTCGATCGAGGCCCTGATCAGCAGGGCGGGCCCCAGCACATTGGTGAGGACCATCTCGGCCCAGCCGGCGGGGTCGCCGTCCGCGACCGCGTCGTGGGTGGCGATGCCGGCGTTGGCGACGACGGTGTCCAGCCGGCCCCAGGTCTTGACCGTGGTCTCGACGGCCCCCTGGATCTGCGCGTAGTCCGCCGCGTCCCCGACCAGGGTCAACAAGCCCTCGGGGCGGCCCAGTTCCTCGGCGAACGCGGTCAGCCGCCGTTCGCCGCGGCCGGTGACGGCCACCCGCTGCCCGTCGTCCAGCAGCCGCCGCGCGACCGCGGCGCCGATGCCGCTGCCGCCTCCGGTGATGAGCGTGACCGCAGAGTCGGTCATGGTCGTTACCCCCTACGTCTCGGTGAACGACGGGGAGTCCATCACTTGAAGCGCTCTCGAAGTCAAGGGCGGCCGCCACCGACGGCGCGCGGCGACCGCCCCGCCGAGCTCCGCAGGTGTCGCTACGCGGGCCGCACCGCCGTGTACACGGTGTGCGCCGCCAGTACGAACACGTCCGGCCGGCGGTGCACGCCCGCCTCGTCGTCCGGGTCGAGCAGCCGGTCGAGGACGGTCAGGTCCTCGGTGTCGATCTCCTCGGCGCAGGCCTCGCGCAGCCAGGACAGGGACGTGGCCACATAGGCGCGTGCCTGCTCGGACGCGGGCGCGGGCAGGTCCAGCAGGAAGGTACGGGTGCCGGTGTGCTTCAGGCCCGCGGCGGCCAGCAGCGCGGGCCAGTCCTCGCACCCGGCGACGGACCCCGGCAGACCGGCGCGCATCCGAGCGAACCACGCCGCCTGCGCCCCGTCCAGCCGCGACTGGAGTCCGGGGCGGCCAAGGCCCAGGTCACGCGGCAGGTAGCGGGCGGGCAGCCCGCCCTCCATCAGCGCCAGCGTGCCGCCCGGTGCCAGCCGGTCGGCGAAGGCGATGAGGGCGGCGCCCTGGTCGCCGATGTGGTGCAGGCTGCGGGCCGCCCACAGCAGGTCGACGGGTCCGTCCGACTCGGCCAGTACGGACGGGAGTTCACCGGCCAGGGTGCCGAAGCGGTCGGCGAGACCGAGTCCGGCCGCGCGCTGCCCGGCCCGCTCCAGCAGCGGGGCGGCTGCGTCCACGGCGAGCACCCGCGCGCCCGGGAACGTCCGGGCGAGGCGGCAGGAGACGACTCCGGGCCCGCTGCCCGCGTCGACGATCAGAGCGGGCTCGGCCACCTGTTCCCCGAGCCAGGTCAGGACCTGGGTGTACAGCGGCGCGAACAGTTCCGCCTGGGCCTCCAGCGGTTCGGCCATCTCGGCCCAGTCCACGTCGGAGCCGGGTGCGTCCTCGCCGTGACCGTGGTGATGGTGGTGATGCGCCATGGAGGTCAGCCTCTCGTCCGGTTGCCGTCGGCGTGCTCCGACACACCGCGCGACGGCCACCTCCGTCGCCGGGACGGCACCGGCAGGGGCGGGAAACCGCCACCGGGGCCGGCCCCTGGAGGGGGTCGGCCCCGGCGGAGCGCGTCAGTGCTCTACAGCGCCGGGTAGGCGTTCTGCATCAGCTGCTGGAACTGGGCGGAGAACCAGTGCCCGGACAGCGGCGCGTTCGGCAGGGCACCCGACATGCTGTTGCCGTTGCGGGCGTTGCCCGTGTAGGTCGGGTCGCACATCCGGTCGAAGCCCTTGCCCTCGTCGTTCGCGATGGCGCTGCTGGAGCCGTCGGACTCACCCGGCGGCTTCATCCACACGTACGCGTCGATCCCGGCCGCCGGGGCCGCCTTCGGCCGCTCTCCGAGACCGGCACCGGACTGGTTGCACCAGTTGCCGATGTGGATGCGGCGGTCGTAGCGGCCACCGTCGACGTAGGTGTCCACGCTGGTCGTGGCGCCGGGTCCGGCGGGCCGGGCGGTGCCGCCCCAGCCGTTCCTGGAGGTGTCGATCAGCATGCCGATACCGGAGTTGAAGCCCACCGAGACCAACTGGGTGCGGAACGCCTGCGCGTACGACAGCTCGTCCACGTACCGGTTCCAGTCGACCCACTTCGACTGGCGCACGGAGGTGCCGTTGACGGTGTCGTTGATGGTGAAGTTGTTCTCCTTCAGGGCGCTGTAGTTGGCCGTGTTGGTGATGAAGCCGTGCACGTCGGCGACGGTGGCACCCTCGGCGTTGGCGGCCTGGTAGAAGAGCTGGGCGGACGGCGCGAAGTTGTCGTCCCAGCCGAGCCAGCCGTGGTGGCCGGCGTCGATGTAGTTGTAGACGTTGGGGATCGCGCCGAGCTTGTTCAGCGCGTAGCCGACGCCCTTCACGTAGTTGCCGTTGGCGAGCATGGTGTCGCAGGCGGCCGTGGCGGTGGCCCGGCTGCCGGTGTTGGTGACGAGGTTGGGCAGCGAGTCGATCTCGATGGTGGTGACGATCCGCAGCGAGGCGTACTTCGAGTCGGCCAGGATCGCCGCGATCGGGTCGATGAACTGCGTCTTGTACTTGTCGATCTCCGTCGGGCCGAGTTCGCCGTTGGAGGCCAGGGCCGCGCAGTCACGTCCGGGCAGGTCGTAGATGACCAGCTGGACGACCTCCTCGCCGGTGCCCTTCTGGGCGAGCGCGGCGTCGAGGTGGGCCCGCAGACCCATGCTCCCGCCGGTGCCCGCGATGGCGGCGATGCGGTCCAGCCAGACGCCGGTGGGCTGGTTGGAGATCCGGCTGCCGCCGGTCTCCGCCGCGGCCTTCGCCGACCACTCGGGGTTCACGTACACCTTGGCGCCGACGTAGGGGTTGTCGACCTTGCCGGACGGATCGGTGCCCCCGCCGCCCCCGCCGCCTCCGGTCG
>NZ_VJZD01000062.1 GCF_009377175.1 Streptomyces adustus | reverse complement strand
CGTCCCCTCCTCGCCGTCAGCCGGCACGGCTACGCCGCCCACTTCTCCCGGGGCCCGCACACCAGCCGCTACTACCTCCAGTGCCCGCCCGACGACGATCCCAAGGCCTGGACCGACCCCCGTGTCTGGGAAGCGCTGCGCACCCGGCTCGGCGACCCCGCCCTCCCGTCCGGCCCGATCACCGAACGCGAGATCTTCCGGCTGCGCAGCCTCGTCCACGACCCCATGCAGTACGGCCGCCTCCACCTCGTCGGCGACGCGGCGCACATCGTGTCGCCCATGGGCGGCAAGGGCATGAACCTGGCCCTCTACGACGCGGACCTGTTCGCCCGGGCCGTTCGGGACTTCGTCCGCGACGGCGACGACGGCCCGCTGCGCACATACTCCCGGCGCTGTCTGCGGCGCGTCTGGAACGACCAGGAGTTCTCCCACTGGCTGACCCGGACCCTCCATGACGCGGGCGACGACACCGGCGCGGGGTCCTTCCACCGCGGCCTCGCCCGTGCCCGGCTCGATCGGCTCTTCACGTCCCGGGCCGCCGACGGCGCCTTCGCGGAACTCATGGCCGGACTGGACCCGGAGGCTTCGACTGCCCTTTGACCGGTGCGCACCGTCCGCTCCACGACAGGGCGGGGTCCGGCCCGGCCCGGGTGGGCCGGGCCGAACCCGGGCGGGCCTGCGGGATCAGCCGACGAGCAGCTGGGACTTCAGCCGTCGTAGCTCGCCCGGGTCGATCCCCAGGGCCTTCTTCTCGTACGACGCGAAGGAGCCGTACTTGTCCTTCACCTCGGCGAAGCCGGAGTTGAGGTACTCGGCGCGCACGTCGAGCAGCGGCTTGTAGACCGCGGCCTGCGCCGCGGGCATGGCGGCCAGGGTGGCGGCGTTGACCGAGGCCCGGTAGGTGTTGGAGGCCAGGTAGTCCGCCATCACCGTCTCGCGCGGTACGCCGAGAGCGGTGAGCAGGGTGGCACTGGCCCACCCGGTACGGTCCTTGCCCGCCGTGCAGTGGTACAGCGAGCCGTCGGCGTCCGCGACGATCCCGGCGAAGACCTCGGAGTAGGCCGCCTTCGCGGTCGCGCCGCTGACCATCGCCCTCTCGCCGTCGACCATCATCTGTGCCGCGGCCTCGGCCGTGGTCGGCATCGCGAAGACGTCGGAGTCGTCGCCGATCACGTTGGCGACGACGTACCGCGCGCCGGACGGCACCCGGTCGGGCGCGCCGGTGCGCTCGGACGTGGTGCGCAGGTCGTAGTCGACGGAGATGCCGAGCCGCTCGAGCTTGGCCAGGTCGGCGGTGGTCAGCCGGTCGAGCGCGTCCGAGCGGTAGACGACCCCCATCTTCACCCAGCTGCCGTCGGTGGTGCGGTAGCCGCCCGCGTCACGGAAGTTGGTCGTGCCGTCCAGCTTGATCAGCCGGTCGGCGAGGTGGAGACCACGTCCGCGGTCGGGCACGAGGTCGAACCACTGGCGGTCCGCGGCGGGCAGGCCGGTCACCGTGATCGAGCCGGTGGAGCCGCCGGAGGCGACGGTGCGGCCGTTCGCGCGGACGGCCACGTGGTGGACGCCGGGGGCCGTCCAGGTGATCTTGTACGAGCCGTCGTTCCGCGCGGTCACCTCGGCCGCGGTGAACGGGATGTGCCGTGCGGAGTGCGCGCTCGCTCCGGCGTGGGCGGGCGCCGCCGTCGCGGCGCCCGCCGTCAGGCCGGGGAACATCAGGGCGGCCGACAGTACGGAAGCCGCTCTGACACGTGTCATGTGAGTCATGGCCGAAATCGTTCGCCCGCCCGGGGAGTGCCGGCGCAACGCCGGGTGAACGCCGGTGGTCCAAGGATGGGAATGATCATCCGAATCCGGCATTACGTGTACCTCGACCTGGTACGGGCTGCCGGCAGGTGGCCCGGAGGGCCGGCGGCCCGGCGGGCGGGGGCAGGGGAGGGCTCGTAGATTGGAGAGGTGGAGATCCCGGCAGCCGACGGCGCGCACGCGGCCACGGGGGAGGTCGACTATCGCGCGCTGTTCGCCGCCACTCCCAGCCCCTATCTGGTGCTGACACCCGATCTGGTGATCGTCGGTGTGAACGAGGCGTACGGCAGGGCGACCGGACGGACGCGCGAGGAGCTGATCGGCCAGTACCTGTTCGACGCCTTTCCCGACAATCCGAACGACCCGAACGCGGACGGGGTGCGCAACCTGTCGGCCTCCATGGAGCGCGTGCTGGCCACCCGGGAGCCGGACGCGATGGCGGCGCAGCGCTACGACATCCCCGTGGTGAGCAGACCGGGCCGGTTCGAGGAGCGGTGGTGGTCCCCGGTCAACACGCCCGTGCTCGGGCCGGACGGCGGCGTGGCGTGGATCATCCACCGGGTCGAGGACGTGACCGCCTTCGTGCGGGCCCGCGGACGGCGCGCCCGGTCGTCGTCCGGTTCGTCGAGCGAGCGGGAGGAGGCGATGGAGGCCGAGCTCTACATCCGGGCCAAGGAGCTCCAGCGGCTCAACGAGGAACTGCGCCGGGCCCACGCCCGCGAGCGGCAGGTGGCCCTCACCCTCCAGGAGGCGATGCTCCGCGCCCCGGACCTGGCCCGGCATCCGAACGTCACGGTGCGCTATCTGCCCGCCGTCGGTTCGCTGAACGTGTGCGGTGACTGGTACGACACCGTCGATCTGGCCAACGGCCGGTTCACCGTGGCGGTGGGCGACGTGGTGGGGCACGGCCTGGAGGCCGCGACTGTCATGGGCATGCTTCGCAGCGCGCTGTCGGCGGCCAGTCGCGCGGTCACCGGGCCGGCGCAGGCCATGGAGGTGCTCGGCCTCTACGCCCGCTCCGTGGAGGGCGCGCTGGCCGCCACGGCGGTGACCGCGCTGATCGACACCCGCTCTCGCCTGATCATCTACTCCAGCGCCGGCCATCCGCCGCCGGTGCTGATGCACGCGGACGGCACCTGCGAACTGCTGGACCAGGCCACCGACCCGCCGCTCGGCGCCCGGCCCGAACACGTCCCGCGCCCGCAGGCCGGCACCGGCTACCGGCCCGGCGACACGCTGGTGATGTACACCGACGGCCTGATCGAGCGCCATGACGAGGACATCGATGTCGGTCTGAACCGACTGACGGACATCCTTCTCGACTGCTGTGTGGGGCTGAGCCCCGAACGGCTCGCGGACACCCTGCTGGCGCGCCTGGGGGTCAGCCACGGCGCGCGCGACGACATCGCCCTGATCGTCGTACGCCTCTGACGCCCGCGCGCACCACCCCGGCGAGGACCGTGCCCGTCGGGGTGGTCTGTACCCGGCCTCAGGGCAGGTCGTCGGCCGGATTCCGGCGCAGGGTCCGGCGGGCCGCGTCCGCCGCCCGCCGCGCGCGGGCGACGACCGCGTCCTCCTGGCCGGGCCGCCAGATCAGGTCCAGCAGGAACACCGCCAGCACCAGCCACGACGCCACGGCTTGCCCCCGCTCCCCGGAGTGCGTGTCGTAGAGCGCCAGAACCAGGGCCACGGTGGCGAGGCCCGCGACCACCCACCTCCTGATCCGGTCCTGTTCGCGAACGTTGCGCAGGGCCTCGGCGTAGTCGATCACCGCGGGCGCCAGGCGGGGATCGCCGAGGTCCGCGCCGCGCCGGGTCGCCCGTACGACGGCTGCCCGGTCGGCCGCGTCAAGCTGCGCGGCGCCGGGCCACGCCCTGCCCATCCGCCGGGCCACCCGGATGCCGTGGAAGGGGCTCAGCAGCAGGAACACCACGGCGGCGGCGATCCAGGAGCCCGACTCGACAAAGGCGAAGGCGCCGAGGAAGAGCCCGGTGGGGACGCCGGTGCCCAGCGCCCGGCGCGTCGGGCCCCCCTGCCACACCCAGCCCGGAGTCAGAACCACGGAGTTCATCGTGGCGATCGCCGATTCCGGAAGCAAACACCGCACCGGCGAGTTGGCGCGGACGGACCTACGCCTTGTGTGAGGTGGGCTCCCGCCCTGCGCGGGACGAGAACGCGCTTTCTGCGGGAAGGGGCGCGCGATCCATTTACAGGACTGTCATGCACCTGTAGTTTCCGCTGCAACAAATTTCAGGAACTTGCCGGTTCTTCTTGCAACAAGGGGAAGCCATGAAACCCGCACTCATGAGTCCCGGAAGACGCAGACCGCCGCGCGGAGTGCGCCTGCTGGGCCGACTGCGCCGCCCGCTCGCACTGATCGCGGTCGCGGCCGGCCTGTCAGGCCTGCTGACGGGCGTGCCGGACGCAAGCCCCGTCGCGCTGGGGACCGCGGCCGACACGACCAACACGGCCACCGTCTTCTACTACACGAAGACCAAGAACTGGTCCTCCACCTACCTCCACTACGCCCCGGACGGCGGCTCGTGGACCACGGTTCCCGGCGTGGTGATGGAGGCCGCCTGCACGGACTGGGTGAAGAAGACCGTCGACCTCGGCTCGGCCGCCGGCCTCCAGGCCACCTTCAACAACGGAAGCGGCACCTGGGACAACAACGGCGGCAACAACTACGCGCTGGGCACCGGAACCATCACCGTCAAGGACGGCGTGATCGCCCACAGCGACCCGTGCGCCGACACCGGTACGGGCAGCGGCAACCAGGCGACCGTGTACTACTCGACCGCCACGTCCGGCTGGACCACGGCCAACATCCACTACGCGCCCACGGGCGGCTCCTGGACGACCGTCCCCGGCGTCGGCATGGAGAGCGCCTGCACCGGCTGGTGGAAGAAGACCCTCGACATCGGCACGGCGACCTCGCTCAAGGCCGCCTTCAACAACGGAAACGGCGTCTGGGACAACAACAACAGCGCCGACTACACGATCCCGACCGGCACCACGACGGTGAAGGACCGGACCGTCACCGCCGACGCCAAGGACCCCTGCGCGGCCCAGGCCCCCGACACCCAGGCGCCGACCACACCCACCGGGGTCACCGCGAGCGCCACCAACACCTCGGTGGTGGTGAGCTGGAACCCGGCGACCGACGACACCGCCGTGACGAAGTACCAGCTCACCCGCACGGGCGGGACGAAGGGAACCGTCGTCACCGATGTCGGCTCGACGGTGTACTCCGACACGGGGCTGGAGGAGAAGACCGCCTACACCTACACGGTGAAGGCCGTCGACGCGGCCGGGAACACCTCGCCCGCCTCCGCCGCGGCCACCGTCACGACCGGGGAGCAGGCACCCGCACCCGCCTCGGGGACGCCGCTGGGCACCGACCCGCGCAAGGACCCCATCTACTTCGTCCTCACCGCACGCTTCTACGACGGTGACAGCTCCAACAACCGCGGCGGCAGCCAGGACGTGAAGTCCGGCAACGCCGCCAACAACGACCCCATGTTCCGCGGCGACTTCAAGGGTCTGGTCGACAAGCTCGACTACATCAAGGCCCTCGGCTTCTCGGCCGTCTGGATCACCCCGGTGGTCCTGAACCGCTCGGACTACGACTACCACGGCTACCACGGCTACGACTTCTACAAGGTCGACCCGCGCCTGGAGTCCGCGGGCGCCTCCTACCAGGACCTCATCAACGCGGCCCACGCCAAGGGCATGAAGATCTACCAGGACGTCGTCTACAACCACAGCTCCCGCTGGGGCGCGAAGGGCCTGTTCACCCCGACCGTGTACGGCGTCCGCGACAGCCAGTGGAGCTGGTACTACGACGAGAAGAACGAGGGCTTCGAGTACGACGGCCTGACCGTGGAGTCCAAGTCCGGGAAGTCGTACTACAACGGCGACCTGTGGTCGACCGCCGAACCCTCCGGCAACACCTGCCTCAACTGGGGCAAGCCCACCGGCGGCAAGAGCGCCGAGGGCTACACCCTCTACAACTGCCAGTGGCCCAGCCCCACTTCGGGCATGTTCCCGAAGGCGTACTACCACCAGTGCTGGATCGGCAACTGGGAGGGCGAGGACTCGCGTTCGTGCTGGCTGCACGAGGACCTGGCCGACTTCAACACCGAGAACGCCACCGTCCAGAACTACCTGATCGGCGCGTACGACAAGTACATCGACATGGGCGTGGACGGGTTCCGCATCGACACGGCCGTGCACATCCCGCGCGTCACCTGGAACCGCCGCTTCCTGCCCGCCATCTACGACCGGGTCACCCAGCGGTTCGGCACGGACGCCGCGAAGAACTTCTTCGTCTTCGGCGAGGTCGGCGCGTTCGTCAACGACAAGTGGAACCGAGGCTCGGTGAACCACTCCGCGCAGTTCTACACCTGGAAGGAGCGCAAGGAGTACAGCGCCGACGACGAGACCGCCTCCATCGAGCAGTACAACTACGAGGAGCAGCTCGGCACCGGCAACCAGCCCACCTCCACCAACGCCTTCCTGAGCGGCAACAGTTACCACACCCCGGACCGCAGCCAGTTCTCCGGGATGAACATCATCGACATGCGCATGCACATGAACTTCGGCGACGCGCAGAACGCCTACAACAACGGCAAGGACTCCGACGACTCCGTCAACGACGCCACGTACAACGTCGTCTACGTCGACAGTCACGACTACGGCCCGAACAAGTCGAGCACCCGCTACAGCGGCGGCACCGACGCCTGGGCCGAGAACATGTCCCTGATGTGGACCTTCCGCGGCATCCCCACGCTGTACTACGGATCGGAGATCGAGTTCCAGGCGGGCAAGCAGATCGACTGCGGTCCGACCTGCCCGCTGGCGACCACCGGACGCGCCTACTACGGCGACCATCTCGCGGGGAGCGTCACCGCCTCCGACTTCGGCAAGGTCGACTCCGCCAGCGGCGCGGTGGCCACCACCCTCGCCCAGCCCCTGGTCAAGCACCTCCAGCGGCTCAACCAGATCCGCCGGGCCGTCCCGGCCCTCCAGTCGGGCCAGTACTCCACGGACGGCATCAGCGGCTCGATGGCCTTCAAGCGCCGCTACACCAGCGGGACGACCGACAGCTTCGCCCTCGTCACGGTCACCGGCGGCGCCACCTACACCGGTATCCCCAACGGCACCTACCGGGACGCCGTCACCGGCGACGTCCAGACGGTCACCGGCGGCACCCTGACCGTGGCCGCACCCGGCAAGGGCAACCTGCGGGTGTACGTGCTCAACGGCCCCGGAAAGATCGGAAGCGACGGCCCCTACCTGAAGTGACACCGGTTCGACCGCGGTGGTGACACCGGCTCCACCGACGGGCCGGGTCCCGTCCGCACGGCACGGCGGCCGCCTCGCCCCACGGCGAGGCGGCCGTCCTCGGTCGCGGCACCGGCGGGGCACGCCCCCGGCCGCGCGCCGAGCGCCGCGTGCCGCGGCCGAAAGCCGTGGGTCGGCTGTGACGCGGTGGAGCGACCGATTCACCGCGTTGTCCCCCGGGGCGGCGGTCGCCCAGGCTACTGCCGAGCAGGACCACAGACGCTTCAGGAGAGGGTGCGGAAGCCGTGCTGCGTGTCCACTTCACCCCCCAAGACCTCGCGCGCGTCCGGATGGCGAGCGCGCCCGACCCGCTCTGGGAGATCACGTGCAGCCTGCACCGGCTCCAGACTTCGAGGGGCCGCTGGGCGTTCGCCGAGTGGTACCGCGAGACCCGGGCCGTACTCACCGGCACGCCGCTCGGTGAGGCGGTACGCCGACTGCTCGTCCCGGTCCTGCCCCGAGCCCCCTACCTCCCGGACTTCCTGACGCCGCCCGAGGCCGCCGACGGGCTGGACGCGGGTTTCACGGCGATCGTCGACACCCCGCCCGACCGGGTCGCCCAGGAGATCCGGATGCTGGACGAGTGCAGCGGCGCCCCCGCCTGGGCCGCACGCCTGGTGGAACGCGGGGCCCGCGAGGAGCTGGTCAAGCTCCTGCGCGCCTATCACGGGGCGGTCATCGCGCCGCACCACGACCGCGTCCGGGCCTCGATCGAGGGCGAGCGCACCCTGTGCGCCCGCGAGACCCTCGACACCGGCATCGACGGCCTGCTCGGCGGACTGTCCCCGACCATCCGCTGGCACGCGCCGGTCCTGGAGGTCGACTACGTCGTGGACCGCGACCTTTACCTCAACGGCCGGGGGCTGCGCCTGGTCCCCTCCTACTTCTGCTGGCACGCACCCATCTCCCTGGCGGACGACACGCTGCAACCGGTACTGATCTATCCCGTGCACGGCACCCGGTATCCCGGCTCGGACCGTCCCACCGAGCGTTCCCTCGCCGCGTTGCTGGGCCGCACCCGCGCGGCCGCGCTGCGCTCGCTCGTCCTCGGCGCGACCACCTCGGAACTGGCCCGCACCCTGGGCGTCTCGCCCGCCACCGCCACCCACCACACCACCGTGCTGCGCGACGCGGGCCTGATCATCAGCAATCGCCGCCACAACACCGTGCTGCACACCCTGACCCCGCTCGGCGCCGCGATGCTCCGCCGGACGCCGGCCGGGCCCGGCCGGCCGATGGCCACCGTCGACTTCTAGTCACACGCCACGACGGGTCGTTCCTCTCCACGACACCCCACACATCACACGTGGCGCACCGACTTCACCCGCACCACCGGAGCAACGCCCTCCAGCCCTCGACCCGGCCCTTTCGAGACCGGTCGAAGGTCGTGGTCCCGCCTTGTCCGGCTCTGCGAGCGTGTCCGGCGTAAGCACGGCCGGGTGCGGCAGTCCGTCCCACCCGTGACGACCCGAAGCAGGGGGAACCATGAAGAAGGCCATCGCCGCCGGCGCGTTCGCGCTGGTGACCGCCGCGACCTGTCTGGTGCTCGCGCCCTCCGCGTCCGCGGCGCCCAACGCGTGCGTGACCAGCACGCTGACCACCGGAGGCTACGAGAGTGTGGGCACCACGGTCAGGAAGTCGTCCACCAGCAGCTGCGGCGACCTGAACCTCACCTACACCGACGACAAGACGGTGTACGGGTACGACGGCTACGCCGGCCGTCTCTACCACACCTCCAGCAGCAGCTGGGTCACCTGCAACGCGGGCTATGTCTGGGCCTACGACGGCAGCCACAGCGTCAACGACAGCACCTACTGGCTGTGCACCGACGTCTCCGACAACACGCTGTTCACCGTGGCGAGCGCCGCGAACGGCGGCGACACCGTCAAGATCACGCACTGACCCCGATTCCGGCGCCCGGGGTCCCGTCCCGACCCGGCCGGGACCCCGGGCACCCCGCGAAGGAGAGGAGTGACCCGGATGCTCCGGGCCCGGTTCCTGGCGCGTGCGGCACTCGCCGCCACGGCCCTGCTCGTCACCGCGTGCGCGGGCGACCCCGGCGGCCCGGCCGGCCCGACGCCCGAGGCCGTGGCCCCCGCGCGCCTGGGCCGCACTCTGCCGGACGACCCCGTACGCATGGTGCTTCCGGCCGTCGGCGCCGAGACCCGGTGGACCCAGGGCCTGGACGTGTTCGGCCGGCAGGTGGGGCGAGCCGCCACCGCCCGCTGCGCCGAGCGGAAGGGGATCGCGCTGCCGGCCGACATCCCGCCCGCGTTCATCCGCTTCTTCGAACTCCCCGACCTGGACTTCGTCGCCCGGCACGGCCTGAGCGCCAGCGCCGAGGTCCCCGCCGTCGCGTCCTCCTCGGGCCCGGCCCGGACCGGCAGCGCGGCGGAGGTGGACGCCTGCCGCGCGGAGGGTACGAAGGCCGCCGCCACCGTTCGCGACCTCTACGTCCCGCTCCAGCAGCAGTGGTTCGGTCGGCTGACCTCCCTGCGCGACGACCCGGCCGTGCTCAAGGCCCAGCGCGGTCTGCCGGACTGTCTGGCGGCGCGCGGCGTCCCCGCCCGCGACGAGCAGACCTTCATGTCCCTGGCCGACGCCCGCCAGCAGCGTGCGGCCGCCGCCGACCTCCCGGCCACGGAGCGTGCGCTGGGCAGCACGTACGCCGCCTGCATGCGACCCGTCGAGGCGGTCCGCGAACCCGCCCGCCTGCGCCTGCGGACCCGGTTCCTCGCCGAGCACGCCGCCGAGATCCGCACCCTCCGCACGACCTTCTTCCCCGCGCTGCGCAGTGCCGAGCGGGACTACGGCGTACCCCTGGTGTTCCCCGAACCCTGACGGGACCGGCTCCCGCGCGCCGCACCGCACCCGGCCGAGTCAACTGACTTGTGTTCAGGGGGAGTTGGTTGAACGTGGAAGATGATCGTGTACATTCCGTATCTCCGGGCCCGGGGGTGCTGCGCTGTGCCGCCCCGCTGCGGGCCGTCCTGATCCGAGTGTGCATGGGGTGGGCTGCGTGAAGCGGCGTGTGATGTGGGGGGCGGTCGCCGTGGCGGCCGCGGTGTCAGCGGGAGCCGTCGTCGTCGTCCGGACGGCGGACTCCTCCGGTGCCGGGGCGGACGCGAAGGCGGCGGGGCCGGTCGCCACCCATGTGCGGTCGACCGCGCTGCATGCCGACGGCGCCGGCGGGGTCTCACTGAGCCGGCCCGACACGGAGCCGTTCAGCATGCTGAGACTGTCGTGGGACGACCCGAGCGCGCAGGTCCGCGGCGCGGTCACGGCCAGGACCCGTTTGGCCGGAAGCCAGAAGTGGTCCCCCTGGCTCACGCTGGAGGCGGACGACGGCGGCGGCGAGGACACGCCGCGCAAGGGGATGCGCGGCGCCACGGGCGCGGCCTGGTTCGGGCCGTCGGACGGGGTGGAGATCAAGGTCGCGGCGGGCGGCACGCTGCCCGCCGGGCTGCGGCTGGACGTGGTCGATCCCGGTGTCTCCGCGCCCAGGGGGATGGAAGCGGCGGCCTACGCCGTGGCCGGGGAGAGCCCCGACCCCACCGACGTGCCCGCCGACCCGAGCACCTCCGAGCCGACTCCGGCGGAGACGACCGAGCCGTCGGTGACCGCGTCCGAGTCCGTGACCGAGTCGCCGGCCGCCCCGACGACGACGGCGACGGCCACGACGGCCTCCCCCTCGGCCGGTGCGTCGTCCACGGCGCCGACGGCGCCGACCGCGTCGGCGAGCGCGACGGCCGGCCCGCCGTCCACCGTGCCCCAGCCGCCCGTGGTGAGCCGGGCCGAATGGCAGGCCGACGAGTCGCTCAACACCGAGGCGCCCGAGTACGGCACGACCATCAAGGCCGTCTTCGTCCACCACACCGCCCAGACCAACACCTACTCCTGCGCCGACTCCCCGGCCATCGTCCGCGGTCTGCGCGCCATGCACCTGAACCAGGGCTGGAAGGACATCGGCTACAACTTCGTGGTCGACAAGTGCGGCACGATCTTCGAGGGCCGCAAGGGCGGCATCGACCGGCCCGTGATCGGCGCGCAGGCCGAGGGCTTCAACACCAACACCACCGGCATCGCCGTGATCGGTACGTACACGGACGTGGACGCGCCGGTCGCCGCGAAGGCCGCCATCGCCCGGCTGGCCGCCTGGAAGCTCGGCCAGTACGGGGTGGACCCGCTGAGCAAGGTGACCCTGACGGCCGGCAAGGCCAACGGCAAGTTCGCCCTCGGGCAGTCCGCCGACTTCAACCGGATCTCCGGCCACCGCGACGCCTACGCCACCGAGTGCCCGGGGACGGTCCTGTACAACCAACTGCCGACCGTGCGCACCTGGGCGGCGGGCCCCGTCGCCGGACTCGCGGTCAAGTCGCTCACCGGCGCGGCCCTGTCCGGGAGCACCTACCTGACCAAGGGCGCGGTGACCGTCAACTGGGCCGCCACCACACCGGCTTCCCTCATCACGAAGTACGAGGTCCTCGTCGACGGCAAGAGCGTCGTCAGCAAGACCGGCACCGCGACCTCCGCGGCCGTCACCCTCGCGGTCGGCAGCCACACCGTGCAGGTGCGCGCGACCCACCAGTCGGGCAAGACCGCCACCACCCCGGCCGTAGCGGTGACGGCGGAGACCACCCCGCCGGTGTTCGCGACCAAGCCGGCGCTGTCGCTGCGTACCGGAACCGTCGACACCGCCGCCGTGCCGGTGACCCTCGCCTGGAAGGCCACCGACACCGCGGGTCTGAAGGAGGTCCGGCTGACCACCCCCGCGGCCAAGACCTACGGCCCCACCGTCACCAGCGCCGCGCTGACCGCCAAGTCCGGTGCGGCCACCGCCTTCGCCCTCACCGCCCAGGACCTGGCCGGCAACACCGCCGTCGCCTCGGCGTCGGTCACCCCGGTGATCGTGCAGGAGACGTCCGCCGTCAAGACCGGCACCTGGACGAGCAAGACGTCAACCAGTTACCTCGGCGGCGGCTCGCTCAGCAGCTCCACGAAGAACGCCTCGCTGAGCTGGACGTTCACCGGCCGCTCGGTGTCCTGGATCGTCTCGCGCGCGGCCACCTCCGGACAGGCCGACGTCTACGTCGACGGGGCCAAGGCCGCCACCGTCGACCTGAAGTCGACCACGACGGCGTACCGCAGCGCGATCTGGACCAAGAACTGGTCCGCCGCGGGCAAGCACACCGTGAAGATCGTCGTCACCGCGACGAGCGGGCGGCCCACCGTCACCACCGACGGGATCGTCTACCTGAAGTAGGAGCCGGGCTTTGTGACCCGGAGACCGAAGGGGTGGTGTGCGGACCCGGTCCGCACACCACCCCTTCGGCATCGGCGAGCAGCCGGCCACGCCGTCAGGAGGCGTAGCCGGGTATGGACGGCCACCGCACGGTCAGGACGACCGACTCCTCCTCCGCGAACCACGAGTGGTCGACCCCATGGCCCCACACGACGTAGTCGCCCTGCTGTTCCAGGACGACGACGCGACCGGGGAGCCGGACGTGGAAGCGGCCGCTGACGAGGACCAGGACCGCCGTGCGCTCCTCGCCCGTCACCCACTGCGCGCGCTCGTCGCCACGGGGGTGGACACCCCACTTGATCTCCACCGCCGCACAGTGGCGCGGATCGTCCACGTCCTTGAAGTGCCCCAGGATCCAACCCCGGTCCAGTGCCGCGTCCTTGCCCGCATTGCCCACGTACACGCTGTCGTCCACGGGCCCGGACGCTAGCAGCTCGTCACCGTGCGCACCCTCGGGCCGCCTGTTCCGGGCACAACTAGGCACCGACTCCCAGGAAACGCAGCACCGCCAGTACCCGGCGGTGGTCGGCGTCCGCTCTGGGGAGATCCAGTTTGGCCAGAATGCTGTTGATGTGCTTGGCGACCGCGCTCTCACTGACCACGAGTTGGACGGCGATGCCCGCGTTGGAGCGGCCCTCGGCCATGAGCGCGAGCACCTCCCGCTCGCGGGCCGTCAGCCGTTCCAGCGGATCGCTCTGCCGGCGTACCAGCAGCTGTGCGACGACCTGCGGATCGAGCGCGGTACCACCGTCCGCCACCCGCCGCAGTGCTTCGACGAACTCCTCGACATCCGCGACCCGTTGCTTGAGCAGATAGCCCACCCCGCTGGTGTTGGCGGCGAGCAGGTCGGCCGCGTAGCGCTCCTCGACGTACTGGGAGAGCAGCAACAAGGCCGTCGACGGGTGGCGTTGACGGATCGACAGCGCGGCACGGACCCCCTCGTCCGTGAAGCCCGGGGGCATCCTGACGTCCACCACCGCCAGGTCGGGCCGGTGCTCCTCGACCGCGGCCAGCAACCCCTGCGCGTCGCCCACCTCGGCGGCCACCTCGAAGCCCGCCATCTGCACCACCTTGACCAGCCCCATCCGCAGCAGCACGGAGTCCTCGGCGATCACCGCGCGCCGCACCGCGATCACCCGGTCCTCCGTGCCGGGGACGGCACCTCTCGGCTCTGACACGGCAGCTCCACGCTCATCATGGTCGGTCCTCCCACTGGACTGCTCATCCGGAATGTTCCGTCAACCGACCGCACACGCTGGGAAAGTCCCGCGAGACCGCTGCCCTTGAGGGGGTCGGCCCCGCCCGGACCGTCGTCCGCGATCACCAGCCGTAGTGTCTCGCTCAGCAGGCTGACCGTCACATCCGCCCGGGTCGCCTCCCGCGCGTGCTTGGCGACATTCGTCAGCGCCTCGGACACGACGAAGTAGGCGACCGCCTCCACCGCCGGCACCGGTCTCCGCGGCAGGTCCACCCGCAGCCGTACGGGCAGCGGGGCGCGGGCCGCGAGCCCCGACAGGGCCGCATCCAGGCCGAGTTCGTCCAGGACGGCGGGATGCAGACCGCGCACGAGGGTGCTCAGCTCCTCGATCGCCTCCTTCGCCTCCCGGTGCGCCGCGTCGATCACCTCCCGCGCCTCCGGCGGCAGATCCACCAGCGTGGCCTTGGCCAGGCCCAGATTCAGTGCCAGTGACACCAGTCGTTGCTGCGCGCCGTCGTGCAGATCCCGTTCGATGCGCCGTCGTTCCGCGTCCGCGGCGTCCACCGCGCCGGCCCGGCTCTCGGTGAGGTCCTCGACCCGCCGTGCCAGGTTCTCCTCCCTGCTGCGGCCGAGCAGGGCGGGCGTCACCTGGGTCTCCAGGCGTACCAGGGCGGCCGCCAGGCCTGGGACGGTGGCCAGCACGACCAGACCGGCCTCGGAGAGGTAGGCCGCCTGCGTGGCCTGGCCGAGGTGCTCGATCCGCCACTGCCAGGGCAGCGCGTAGATCCACACCAAGGTCAGTGACGCGCTCGCCGACACCACCAGCAGCCCCACCACCAGCGTTTCCAGCGCGCCGAGCAGGGCCCCGGCCAGGCAGTGGTAACCGAACTGACGCCATGGCCGCCGCCATCCCGGGCGCGGGATGCCGATCCCGAGCAGCCGACGGAAGCGCCAGCACTGGGCCGCGGACAGCGCCGGCACGCAGAACGCCGTCAGCGCCAGCGCGACCCCCAGGAGCGCCGGCGCACTGTCGTCCGATCCCTCGATGATCTCCCACACGAGGCCGAAGTCCATGAACAGCGAGAACCCCGTGAACAGGTGCAGCGGCGCCCCCAGAGCAAGGAAGGACGTGTCGCGGCTCAGGCGGGTGAGTGCTCGCCGAAGCCGGGTCGGGATCTTCATGTCGCAACCGTAGGCGCCGGTCCCCGTGGCCTGCCATGAACCTGCCGTCCCTGACGGGGGTGAAGTCAGTGCCACCCCAAGACGGACAGCGGTGTTACTGACTGCGGACCATGGAGAACGGAGGGTGGATCACGAGCCCGACGGCCGGGTTCGTGACACCGGAAGTGACCTCCGACGTGACCTTGATGGCTTTCGAACTCGCTGTCGGCAACAGCAGTTGCCCCGCTCATGACGCTGTATGCGGCGTCGCTCGCCTCGGCCGGGGCCGCCGTCGGCAGAGTCGTGTGCTCATGGGCGCGGGTCTCGTCCTGCTGCCCTGGCTCGGCTATCTCGCCGGCACCCTGCCGCCCGCCGAGGCCGCCGTCTGGGTCACCCTCGACGCCCTGGAGGCCGTCATGCTGCTCGCTGCGGGCAGCCGTCTGCTGCGCGGCGACGCCCGGCACCGCGGGCCGGCGGCCGCCGCGGCGGTGCTCCTCCTCGCCGACGCCTGCCTCGACCTCGCCACCTCCGCCCCCGGCCCGGAGCTGGCCGTCGCCGTCGCGATGGCTTTGGCCGCCGAACTGCCGCTCGCGGCACTGTGCTTGGTGCTCGCCGTCAGGTGAGTCGTGTGCAAACCATTGACGCGGAAGCGCTTCGACTCTACGGTCCCGTTCGAAGTTGCGAGCGCTATCCGAAATATCGAACGACACTGAACGATCGAACGGCGTTTCTTTCGCATTTCTCGAACAGTTAGGGCAGGGAATGGGACGACCTGACCTGAATCGCAGGCAACTCCTGGGCGGACTCGGAGGGTTGTTCGTCGCGGGCAGCTTCGGTTTCGCCGCACTCGGGACCGGCGCCGACGCGCTCGCCGCCGGCTCGCAGACCCGCGTGCGGTACTGGAACCTCTTCAGCGGCGGCGACGGCTACAACATGATCGCGATGCTGGACGCCTTCCGGAAGTCCACACCGGACATCGCGGTGAAGGACTCCACTCTCCAGTGGGGCAACCCCTACTACACCAAACTCGCCATGGCGGCCGCCGGCAGCCGCGCCCCCGACCTCAGCGTGATGCACCTCGGACGCGTCGCCGGATTCGCCCCGGGCCGCCTGCTGGACCCCTGGGACATGGACCTGCTCGCCAAGTACGGCCTGAACGAGGCGGACTTCAACCCCGCGCTGTGGAAACGCGCCGTCATCGACGGCACGTTGTACGCGCTGCCGCTCGACATCCACGTCCAGCTCTGCTTCTACCGCAAGGACGTCCTGAAGAAGGCGGGACTGCTCGGCGACGACGGCCGTATCGTGCCGGTCACCTCCACCCAGGAGTGGTTCGACGTCCTGAAGGCCGCCAAGAAGGCCACCAAGAGCGGGCTCCAGACCCTCGGCCTGCACGCCAACGACCAGAATTTCTCCTGGTGGTTCTTCGTCGCGTTCTACCAGCAGCTCGGCGGCACCTACTTCGACGACGCCCGCACCCAGGTCACCTTCGACGAGGACAAGGCCACCCAGGTCCTGGAGTTCCTGCGGCAGCACGTCACCGACGGCTACGCCCAGGCGGGCGCCGCCGACGCCGAACAGTTCATCAACGGCGCGCCGTTCACCTGGGAGGGCAACTGGTCCGTGCCCGTCTACAACGGCGCGAAGATCGACTACGGCGCGACCCCGCTGCCGCCCGTCTTCGGCACGCAGGCCACCCACGCCGAGTCGCACTCCTTCGTCCTGCCCCACCAGACGGACCGCTCCGGCGCCACCAACGAGGCCGCCCACCGACTGGCCGCGTACATCGTCAAGAACGCCCTCGTCTGGGCCGAGGGCGGCCACATCCCCGCCTACCGGCCGACGCTGTCCTCCGCCGCGTACCGGAGACTCACCCCGCAGAACGAGTACGTCTCCGCCATGGACCACCAGGCCACCGAGCCGAAGGTGTGGTTCGCGGGCTCCACCGGCACCCTCGCCTCCCGGATCGGACCGGTCATCGCCGCGTCCAACCTCGGCTCCGCCAAGCCCGACGCGACCGCCCGCCGGATGAAGAGCGTCCTCGAAGAACTGCTGGTCATGAAGAACCCCATGGACGGCAGGACCGCAGCGCAGGGAGGTGCCTCCTGATGAGCACGACAAGCGCCGAGACCGCTCTCGTACCCGCCCGGACGCGCGACATCGCCGTCGCCGGGCGCACCGACAGCCTGCGCGACCGCATGGGACGACGGCTCCAGCACGGCGGCTGGTTCATCGCCCCGTTCCTCGCCCTGTTCGTGCTGTTCGTGATCTGGCCCGTGCTGCGCGGTGTCTACCTCAGCTTCACCGACGCCAACATCTCCGGCGTCGGCGCGAACTTCGTCGGCCTCGACAACTACCGCGAGGCACTGGACGATCCGCTGGTCTGGGACTCCCTGGGCCACAGCGCGTACTTCACGCTCCTGGTCGTGCCCTGCATCACCGTCCTCGCATTCCTGATGGCGATGCTCGCCCACCACATCGAGCGCGCCAAGTGGCTGTGGCGGCTGTGCTTCTTCGCCCCGTTCCTGCTGCCGTCGACGGTCGCCGCCAACCTCTGGCAGTGGCTGTTCAACCCCGGCACCGGCATGGTCGACCACGTCCTCGGCATCGAGACGCCCTGGCTCACCGACAAGGCCTACGCGATGCCGGCCGTGGTGATCTGCACCCTGTGGTGGACGGTCGGCTTCAGCTTCCTGCTCTACCTCGCCGCCCTCCAGGCCATCCCCGACCACCTCTACGAGGCGGCCAAGCTGGACGGCGCGAACGCCTGGCACCGCATGCTGCACATCACCCTGCCCATGCTGCGCAACATCACCGGACTCGTCGTGGCGTTGCAGATCCTCGCCTCGCTCCAGGTCTTCGACCAGGCGGTCGTCATGTACGACTTCCAGCCGGGACCGGAGGAATCGACCCGCACCTTCGTGCAGTACACCCTCGAGGAGGGCTTCACCAGCTACCGCGTGGGCTACGCCTCCGCGATCTCCATCATCTTCTTCGTGATCATCGCGTCCGTCGCCTTCGCGCGGATGTGGCTGCTGCGCAAGCGTGAGGAGGGCGCGCGATGACCACCGCGCAGATCCCGGTCAAGTCCCGTACCGCCAAGCCCTGGACGCCGAGCCAGATCGTCCTCACCCTGCTGGGCGTCGTCGTCTCCCTGGTGTGGATGGCGCCCCTGGCGTGGGCCCTGTTCACCTCCCTGAAGTCCGAGACCGAGGCCGTCGAGGTGCCCCCGCACTGGCTGCCCAAGGCCTGGACCGCCCAGGCCTGGAAGGCCATCTTCGACACCGGCAACATCACCGACTGGTTCGTCAACTCGCTCGTCGTCTCGGTCTGTGTCACCACCGTGGTGCTGGTGGTCAGCGCGCTCGCCGGATACGGCTTCGCTCGCACGGAGTTCCGCGGCAAGGGCGCCCTGCTGGCCCTCGTCATGACCGGGCTCATGGTCTCGCCCGCCGTCCTCGGCGTGCCGCTGTTCACCACCGTCCAGCAGATGGGCATGGTCGACACCTACTGGGGCATGATCCTGCCGCAGTGCGCGCCCGCCGCCATGGTCTACATCCTGTACAAGTTCTTCCAGGGCATCCCGCGCGAACTGGAGGAGGCCGCCTTCATCGACGGCGCAGGACGGTGGCGGGTCTTCTTCACCATCGTGCTCCCGCTGTCCCGCCCCTCCCTCGCGGCGGTCGGCATCTTCACCTTCATCGCCTCCTGGAACAACTTCCTGTGGCCGTACATGGTGACCAACAACCCCGACCTGATGACCATGCCGAACGGCATCGCGACCGTCATGAACTCCTACGGCATCCAGTGGGCCCAGCTCATGGCCGGCGGCCTGATGGCGGGCCTGCCGCTGATCGTCGTCTTCGTCTTCTTCCAGCGCCAGATCGTGGCGGGTGTCGCCCACACCGGCCTCGCCGGGCAGTAACTCCCCTTAAGGAGCTACCTAGTTGCAGCGTCTCAGACTTCCGGCGGTACTCGCCGCCGTCCTCCTCGCCCTGCTGCCCGCGACCGCGCGTGCCGCCGACTACCCCGACCCGCAGCCGATCACCGGCCAGCAGATCATCCACGACCCCACCGTCATCCGCCTGAAGTCGGGCGGCTACGTGGCCTATTCGACGGGCGGGGTCATCGGCGCCCGGCTGTCGAAGGACCGCAGACAGTGGGACGACGCGGGCAACGCCTTCGCGGAACCGCCGAGTTGGTGGTACGAGTACAACGCCACCGGCGACCCGTGGGCGCCCGACATCTCCTACCGGGCCGGCCGGTACTGGCTCTACTACGCGGTCTCCTCCTGGGGCACCAACCACTCCGCGATCGGCGTGGCCACCTCCCGCTCCGGCCTGCCCGGCACCTGGACCGACCGGGGCAAGGTCTTCACCTCCGGGACGACCGACTCCTGGAACGCCATCGACCCCGCGGTCGTCCGGGCCGACGGCAGGCTGTGGATGGCCTTCGGCTCGTACTGGACCGGCATCCGCCTGGTCGAACTCGACCCCGTCACCGGCCGGGCCGTGCCCGGAGCGACCGTCCACCACCTGGCGACCCGCCCGGACGCCCCGTACGCCGTCGAAGGCCCCTCCGTCGTGCGCCACGGCCGCTACTACTACCTCCTCGCCTCCTACGACGCCTGCTGCTCCGGCGTGAACTCCACCTACAAGATCAGGGTCGGCAGGTCCACGAAGGTCACCGGCCCGTACACCGACAGCACGGGCACCCCGCTGCTGGCGGGCGGCGGCGATCTGCTGCTGGCCGGACACGGACGCTTCGTCGGCACCGGAGGCGAGTCGGTGTTCCGCGACAAGGGCCGGGACATCCTCGCGTACCACTACTACGACGCGGAGGACTCCGGCATCCCCAAGCTGGGCCTGAACACCCTCCAGTGGACGAGGGACGGCTGGCCGATCGTCCGCTAGGAACTGTCATTTGCAGTCGGCGATCCAGAACCATCCATGCGAAAGGCGACCATGCACACCGCCCGTTTCACCCTCGACCCCGCCTTCACGATCGGTGAGGTCGACCCCCGTGTCTTCGGCTCGTTCGTCGAGCACCTCGGCCGCTGCGTCTACACCGGCGTCTTCGAGCCGGGCCACCCCGCGGCCGACGAGGCCGGCATCCGCACCGACGTCCTGGACCTCGTCCGCGAGCTCGGCGTCACCGCCATCCGCTACCCCGGGGGCAACTTCGTCTCCGGCTACAAGTGGGAGGACTCCGTCGGCCCGGTCGAGGACCGCCCGCGCCGCCTCGACCTGGCCTGGCACTCCACCGAGACCAACCGCTTCGGGCTGGCCGAGTACATCGCCTTCCTCCGGAAGATCGGCCCGCAGGCCGAGCCCATGATGGCCGTCAATCTCGGCACCCGCGGCGTCGCCGAGGCCCTCGAACTCCAGGAGTACGCCAACCACGCGGGCGGCACCGCGCTGTCCGACCTGCGGGCCGCGCACGGCGACAAGGATCCGTTCGGCATCCGGCTGTGGTGCCTGGGCAACGAGATGGACGGCCCCTGGCAGACCGGCCACAAGACCGCCCGGGAGTACGGCCGGATCGCCGCCGAGACCGCCCGCGCGATGCGCCAGCTCGACCCGGGTGTCGAACTCGTCGCCTGCGGCTCATCCGGCCAGTCGATGCCCACCTTCGCCGAGTGGGAGGCGACGGTCCTGGAGGAGACGTACGACGTCGTCGACTATGTCTCCCTGCACGCCTACTACGAGCCGCTCGACGGCGACGTCGACTCCTTCCTCGCCTCCGCCGTCGACATGGAGTCCTTCATCGAGAACGTGGTGGCGACCTGCGACCACGTGGGCGCCCGGCTCAAGTCCAAGAAGAGGATCAACCTCTCCTTCGACGAGTGGAACGTCTGGTACCTCTCGCGCTGGCAGGAGCAGGCGACCACCTTCGCCCAGGACGACTGGCCCGAGGCGCCGCGCCTGCTGGAGGACAACTACAGCGTCACCGACGCCGTCGTCTTCGGCTCCCTGCTCATCGCCCTGCTGCGGCACGCCGACCGGGTCACCGTCGCCTGCCTCGCGCAGCTGGTCAACGTCATCGCGCCGATCATGACGGAGCCGGGCGGCGCGGCCTGGCGCCAGACGACGTTCTTCCCGTTCGCGCAGGCCTCGCGGTACGGCCGCGGCCGGGTCCTCGACGTACGCGTCGACTCACCGACGTACGAGACGAAGCGGTACGGCGAGGCCGACCTGCTGCACGCCACCGCCGTGCGCGCCGACGACGGCACCGTCACCGTCTTCGCGGTCAACCGCAGCCGCACCGAGGCGCTGCCGCTCGAAGTCACCCTCGGCGGACTGGAGTTGACCGAGGTCGTGGAGCACACTGCGCTCGCGGACGCCGACCCCGACGCCCGCAACACCCTCGACGATCCCGACCGGGTCACCCCGCACCCCGTCGCGGGGACGGCGCTCACGGACGGCACCCTCACGGCCGTACTGGAACCGCTGTCCTGGAACGTGATCCGGCTGGGCTGATCCCTCCGGTTCCGGGCCGGTCCGTTCGGGCCGGCCCGGACCGGGAAAGCCGGTGGACAGAGATCGCCGGACCGGCAGACTGACCCCATGACCGCAACCGAACTCAAGGCCGACCTGCACCGCTACCTCCAGTCCGCCCGCGACGCCCTGCTGTGGAAGCTCGAAGGACTGGGCGAGTACGACATCCGTCGCCCGCTGACGCCGACCGGCACCAACCTGCTGGGCCTGGTCAAACACGTGGCCAGTGTGGAGCTGGGCTACCTCGGCGACACCTTCGGACGGCCGTCCGGCGAGCCGGCTCCCTGGTTCGAGGACGCGGCCGAGACCAACGCCGACATGTGGGCCACCGCCGACGAGACGCGCGAGGAGATCGTGGGGCTCTACCGCCGCGCCTGGGCACACGCGGACGCGACGATCGACACGCTGCCCCTGGACGCGGTCGGCAAGGTGCCGTGGTGGCCCGCCGACAAGGCCGAGATCACGCTGCATCACGCCGTGGTGCGCGTGATCGCCGACACCCAGCGGCACGCCGGGCACGCCGACATCCTCAGGGAACTCCTGGACGGCGCAGTCGGGATGAACGAGACGAACGGCAGCATGGCGTCGGACGACCCCGCGTGGTGGGACGACTACCGCGCCCGGCTGGAGAGCGCGGCCCGGGAGGCCGAGGACCGGGCACAGGCGGACCGGGCACAGTCGGACCGGGGCGCGTGAGCCGGCCCCTTCGCGACCGGCTCAGTCCAGCAGCCCCAGTTCCACCGCCGACCGGATCGCCATCCAGACCTCGGTGAACGCCCCGGTGGCCGTGAGGTCGCGGCCGGTGAGCGCGCTGAAGCGGCGCAGCCGGTAGGCGAGGGTGTTGGGGTGGATGTGCAGGGCGGCCGCCGCGTCGTCGGTGCGCCGGTCGCGTTCCATCCAGGTGCGCACCGACAGCAGAAGGTGCGCGTCGTGGGCGGCGTCGTAGCGCAGCACCTCGCCCAGCACCTGCTCGACGAGCGCGTCCAGCGCCGCCGGGTCGTCGGGCAGCCAGCGGCCGGCCGGGTCGTTGCCGTACCGGACCAGCGGACGGCCGGAGGCCGCGGCCTGGGAGGCCGCCCACCGGGCCTCGCGCTGGGCGATGCGCAGCGACGCGCCGCAGGGCAACGGCCGGCTGGTCCCGGCGGCGACGCCGGGCATCGCCGCGACCGTGTCGGCCAGCCGGGGCGCACCCAGCAGATAGCGGTCCTCGCCACGGTTGAGCAACAGGAACGGCTCGTCGTCGAGGGCACGCAGCAGCGCCTGCTCGGTCACGCCCCGCACCACGGTCAGCTCGGTCGTGCCCTCGATGGAGTGGCGCAGCAGCCGGCGCTCGGCAGCCTCCTGCTCCAGGGTGCCCTGGAGCATCTCGGCGAGGATCTCCGTACCCTCGCGGCGCAGCGTCTCGCGCTCGGTGCGGATGACGGCGAGCTGGAGCGCGGCCACGGTCGCGACGTGCTGGACCACGGCCAGACCGGCCGGGCGCGCGCCGTCGCGTTCGAGTGCGATCAGGAAGCCGGCCGTGCCGCCCGGCGAGGGCACCGGCAGGACGAACCCGCCCGGGATGGTCGGCGGGGCGTCCGCGGACTGGGGGACCAGCGACGGCTCGGGCACGGGCACCCCCGCCAGCAGGGGCCGGCCCTGCGTGGTGCACAGCCGGATGTCGTAGCCGGACAGATGCTCCAGACGGCGGAAGAGCGTCGCGGTGTCCAGGTTCTCCGCCGCCAGCCAGCGCAGCGCCCCGAACACCTGGAGCTGTGCGCCGAGCCGGTGCCGGGAGTCCTCCTGCACCGCGGCCGCCACCTCCTGCGCCACCACGATGAACGGCACGGCGAGCGGCACTTCCAGGACCGGCATGCCGCGTTCCTCCGCGGTGTCGAAGAACGCCTGCCGCAGCGGTGGCATGTGCAGCTGCACGGACACGGCCAGCGCGGCCACCCCGGCGTCGTCCAGCCGCTCCAGATAGGCGCGCTGTCCCGCGGCCGATCGCGGCAGGGCACGTCCTGTGGTCATGATGATCTCGGCGCCCAGCAGCCACGGAGTGGGATCCTCCAGCTCACTGGCGTGGGCCCAGGAGACCGACCGGTCCAGACCTGCCCGGCCGGCGAGCAGCCGGAGCTGGAGCGCCGGATAGGACAGCACCTCTCGGACACTCACCCCGCGACGTTTGTCTCCTTCCACAAAAACAGCCTAACTGTTTGTGCCTCACACGATTGTCGGGTGACGTTTCCCGAGCAGACACTTCGGATGTGCCGGGTGGTCCCGGTGCGTGTGAGATGGAAAGGCAAGAGGCAATGACCGAACCCCGTGGACCCGTCGACTCCTCCCGGGTACCGCGTTTCGCGGGTCCCGCGACGTTCGCCCGGTTGCCGCGCCTGGACGAGGTGACCCGTGCCGACGTCGCCGTGGTCGGCGTGCCGTTCGACGCGGGCGTGTCCTACCGTCCCGGCGCCCGTTTCGGCGCCACCGCGGTGCGTGAGGCCAGCCGGCTGCTGCGCCCCTACAACCCGGCGCTGGACGTCTCCCCGTTCGCGACCCAGCAGGTCGTCGACGCCGGTGACATCGCCTGCAACCCCTTCAACATCAACGAGGCCATCGAGACCATCCAGGAGGCCGCGACCGGTCTCCAGGCCGACGGCACCCGGCTGGTCACCATCGGCGGCGACCACACCATCGCGCTGCCGCTGCTGCGCACCGTGGCGGCCAAGCACGGCCCGGTCGCGCTGCTCCACTTCGACGCGCACCTGGACACCTGGGACACTTACTTCGGTGCCGAGTACACCCATGGCACCCCGTTCCGCCGGGCCGTCGAGGAGGGCATCCTCGACACCGAGGCGCTCTCCCACGTCGGTACCCGCGGCCCGCTGTACGGCAAGCAGGACCTCACCGACGACGAGAAGCTCGGTTTCGGCATCGTCACCTCCGCGGACGTCTACCGGCGCGGCGCCGACGAGATCGCCGACCAGCTCCGGCAGCGCATCGGCAACCGCCCGCTGTACATCTCCATCGACATCGACTGCCTCGACCCGGCGCACGCCCCCGGCACCGGCACCCCCGAGGCCGGCGGCATGACCTCCCGCGAGCTGCTGGAGATCCTGCGCGGCCTGGCCGGCTGCAATCTGGTCGGCGCCGACGTGGTCGAGGTCGCCCCGGCCTACGACCACGCCGAGATCACCGCGGTGGCGGCCTCGCACGTCGCCTATGACCTGGTCAGCCTGCTCGCCCTGAAGGAAGCCCCATGAGCAACACCGCTCCCGCCCTCACAGAGGTCGAGCAGTTCGGCATCGATCGCATCCCCGACGCCGACCGTACCGCCAAGCCCCTTGACCTGTTCCGGCTCGCCTTCGGCGGCGCGAACACCTTCGCCACCTGTGTGCTCGGCGCCTTCCCGATCCTTTTCGGGCTGTCGTTCAAGCAGGGCCTGCTGGCCACCGTGCTCGGCCTGGTGGTGGGCGCGCTGATCCTCGCGCCGCTGTCCGTGTTCGGCCCGCGCAACGGCCTGAACAACGCCGTGTCGTCCTCCGCCCACCTGGGCGTGCACGGCCGGGTCGTCGGCTCCTTCCTGTCGCTGCTCACCGCGATCGCGTTCTTCTCGATCTCGGTGTGGTCCTCCGGTGACGCCCTGGTCGGCGGCGCGCACCGGATGGTGGGGCTGCCGCAGAACGACGGCATGTTCGCCCTGGCGTACGGCGTCTTCGCGGTGCTGGTGCTCGTGGTGTGCATCTACGGCTTCCGCTTCATGCTCTTCGTGAACAAGATCGCGGTCATCGCGGCCTCGGCGCTGTTCGTCCTCGGCTTCTTCGCCTTCGCCGGCGACTTCGACTTCGGTTACCAGGGCGCGTTCGCGTCGGTGTCGACGCCGGGCTTCTGGCCCGCGTTCATCGGGTCGGCGCTGATCGTCCTGTCCAACCCGGTCTCCTTCGGCGCCTTCCTCGGCGACTGGTCCCGCTACATCCCGGCCGAGACCCCGCGCAAGCGCGTGATGACGGCGGCGTTCGCCTCGCAGATCGCGACCATCCTGCCGTTCTTCTTCGGTCTGGCCACCGCCTCGATCATCGCGGCCAAGGCGGCTCCCTACATGGACCCCGCCGCCCCGAACTACGTCGGCGGCCTGCTGGAGATCGCCCCCTCCTGGTACTTCCTGCCCGTCTGCCTGCTGGCGCTGATCGGCGGCATGGCCACCGGCACCACCGCGCTCTACGGCACCGGCCTGGACTTCTCCAGCGTGTTCACCCGGTTCAACCGGGTGCAGGCGACGGTGTTCATCGGTGTCCTGTCGATCGGCTTCATCTTCGTCGGCCGCTTCGCGGCGAACCTGGCGCAGTCCATCTCCACCTTCGCCACGCTGATCATCACCTGCACCGCGCCGTGGATGGTCATCATGATGCTGGGCTGGCTGACCCGCCGTGGCTGGTACGACGCGGACTCCCTCCAGGTGTTCAACCGCCGCCAGCGCGGTGGCCGCTACTGGTTCGCCCACGGCTGGAACTGGCGCGGCATGGGCGCCTGGCTGGGCTCGGCGATCCTCGCCCTGATGTTCGTGAACCTGCCGGGCCAGTTCGTCGGCCCGCTGGGCAACCTGGCCGGCGGCGTCGACATCTCGCTGCCGGTGGGCCTGGGCCTGGCCGCCGTCGTCTACCTGGGTCTGCTGTTCGCCTTCCCCGAGCCGCGCGGCGTCTACGGTCCCGAGGGACCGCGCCTGGTGGGCGCGTCGGACGCCCCGGTGCCGCCGATCACCGGTCAGAACGCGACGTCCGAGCCCGTGGAAGAACTGATCTGAACCGGTGCCGGCCGCGCGGCCGGCACCGCCTTCACCACCCGCCCGGGAACCGCCGGAGCGGCCCCGCCCGGCCGCTCCGGCGCAACCGCCCGGGCCGTGCCACGGGCGTACCGCCCGGGGCCACCACTCCGGGGACGGCCCCACCCCTCAGATCTCGCACCACCCGCCGCAAGGAGCACCACCATGACCGACGAGGTACTCGAAGCCGCCGACGCGCTGGTGGCCGCCTTCGCCGAAGGCCGGCTGGACGACTACTTCGGCGCGTTCGCGCCCGACGCCACCTTCGTGTTCCACACCACGCCTCAGCGGCTCTCCTCCACCGCCGAGTACCGCGCCCTGTGGGACCGCTGGGTCGCCGAGGACGACTTCCGGGTGCTGTCCTGCGTCTCGACCGGCCGTCTGGTCCAGCCGCTCGGCGAGGACACCGCCGTCTTCAGCCACGACGTCGCGACCGTCGTGCGCAGCACGGCCGGCGAGGAGACCCTCGCCGAGCGCGAGACGATCGTCTTCCACCGTGCGCCGTCCGGCCGCTGGCTGGCCGTCCACGAGCACCTCTCGCCCGCGCCCGGCGCGTGAGCGGGTCCGGGCCCGGGCGCGTTCACGCACCGGGGCCCGGCGCATGAGCGCCCGGCCCCGCGCAGGGGCGTCCCGGCCCGGCCCGTGAGCATCCCGGCCCGGCCCGGGGAGCCCCGCCGGAGGTTCCGGCAGCACCCCACGAACCACGACGAACCACGACACATTCCCGCCCTCCTGGACGCGCCGCCGAGGTGCCGTGCCGGTGGCGGGCCGACGAGGAAACAGGTCATGAGCGAGCTTCTTGCGCTGCGCAACCACATCGACGGCCACTACGTGGACGCGGCCGACGGCCGCCGCCTGGACGTGGTCGACCCGGTCACCGGCGAGGTGTACGCGCACGCGCCGCTGTCGGGTGCCGCCGACGTGGACGCGGCGATGGCCGCCGCGGCCGCCGCCTTCCCGCAGTGGCGTGACGCCACCCCCGCCACCCGGCAGCGGCTGCTGCTGCGCGTCGCGGACGCGGTGCAGGCCCGTGCCGCCGACCTGGCCGACGCCGAGTGCCGTGACACCGGCAAGCCGCGGGCGCTCACCCTCTCCGAGGAGATCGCGCCGGTCGTCGACACCATCCGCTTCTTCGCCGGTGCCGCCCGGATGCTGGAGGGCCGCTCGGCGGGCGAGTACATGGAGGGCATGACCTCGATCATCCGCCGCGAGCCGATCGGTGTGATCGCGCAGGTCGCGCCCTGGAACTACCCGCTCATGATGGCCGTGTGGAAGTTCGCCCCGGCGATCGCCGCGGGCAACACCGTGGTCCTCAAGCCCTCCGACACCACCCCCGCGTCCACGGTCCTGCTCGCCGGCATCGTCGGCGAGGTCCTCAAGGACATGGACCTGCCCGCGGGCATCCTCAACGTCGTGTGCGGCGACCGCGAGACCGGACGCCTGATGGTGGAGCACCCCACCCCGGCGATGGCCGCCATCACCGGCTCGGTGCGGGCCGGCATGGAGGTCGCCGCGTCGGCCGCCCGTGACGTCAAGCGCGTCCACCTGGAGCTGGGCGGCAAGGCCCCCGCGGTGGTCTTCGCCGACGCCGACATCGCCGCGGCGGCCGAGGGCATCGCCGCCGGCGGTTACTTCAACGCCGGCCAGGACTGCACCGCCGCCACCCGCGTACTGGTGCACGAGTCGGTCCACGACGAGTTCGTCGCCGCGCTCGCCAAGGCCGCGTCCGAGACCCGTACCGGCGGCGGCGTCGACGACGAGGACATGTTCTTCGGCCCGCTCAACAACGCCGACCAGCTCGCGCGGGTGGCCGGCTTCATCGACCGGCTGCCCGAGCACGCCACCGTGGAGACCGGCGGCCACCGGGTGGGGGAGCGCGGCTACTTCTACGCCCCGACCGTGGTCTCCGGGCTGCGCCAGGACGACGAGATCGTCCAGAACGAGGTGTTCGGCCCGGTCGTCACCGTCCAGTCCTTCACCGACGAGGACCAGGCGGTCGCCTACGCCAACGGCGTCGAGTACGCCCTGGCCTCCTCGGTGTGGACCCGTGACCACGCCCGTGCGATGCGGATGTCCAAGGTCCTGGACTTCGGCTGCGTGTGGATCAACACCCACATGGCCCTCGTCGCCGAGATGCCCCACGGCGGTTACAAGAAGTCCGGCTATGGCAAGGACCTCTCCGCCTACGGCTTCGAGGACTACACCCGGATCAAGCACGTGATGACGGCCCTGTGATTCACGGCTGACCCACGGCACCGGAGACCACCTCCGGCATGCCCCCCCGTACGACGCCCGACCGGGATCTCCCGGCCGGGCGTTCTGCGTGCGCGGCCCGGTGTCCTCGGAAATCCGGACAGAACGGGTCGAAGGCGGAGTGAGCCGGGTGGTGATCCCTCGAAGCCGGTGCCACGGTGGACGGCTGTCGCCCGGGATCCGCCCAAAGGGAGGACTTGGCATCCCATGTCTGCCGGGCCGCGGGCCTGCCGTGGCCCGCGGTGCCTAGGCTGTCACAGCCACGGAAGGGCGGTGCCATGGACGAGGACTCCCGGACCAGGGCCGCGATCGAGGAGCATTGGCGGGCCTCGGAACGCGGGAACA
Source organism: Streptomyces adustus (assembly GCF_009377175.1). Lineage (GTDB taxonomy): Bacteria > Actinomycetota > Actinomycetes > Streptomycetales > Streptomycetaceae > Streptomyces > Streptomyces adustus. The sequence continues at coordinate 12,015 of NZ_VJZD01000062.1, read as the reverse complement.
CCGAAGCCGAGCACGCCATCTACGCCACGGACGCGATCCTGGACTACCCGCAGTCGGGTGAGCGGTTCCGGGGCCGCGCGGCGATTTCGGCGCAACGCGGTGGGCACCCGGCCGACCGTCACTTCACCGTGGAGCGGATCACCGGCCACGCGGATCTCTGGGTGAGCGAATGCGTGATCACCTACGACGGTGTGCCCTCGTACTCGGTGAGCATCATGGAATTCGCCGACCGGCAGGTGGTGCACGAGACGCAGTACTTCGCCGACCCCTTCGGCGCGCCGCCCCGGCGGGCCGCGCTCGCAGAGCCGATGCCGGGCCGAACGATCGATGGAACCTGATTTCTGACCTCGTTCGGGTCACCGACGAGGAAAGCTTGATGGCTGTCGCCTGCGAATCTCCCAGCGGATCCGCAGGCGACCGAACCGGTGCGGGCGAGCGAACGCGCGCTGCGGAACCCTGTGCCGGGTGCCGGGTTCGGAACAAGTAAGGCTGAAGCGGCGGCAGTTGCTCCGTAGACTGGAGGTACTGTCCGCCGACGGAGGTGTCCGGCCGTTGCGCGGGAGATCGCCGGCGGGCGCCGCGCACCGCGCCGTCCGTCGGCAGCGCCACCCCCAACCCCCCACCCGCGCACCGACGCTCGTCCACGGAGGACCTGTGCCCACCAGGCTTGTTCAGTACCTGACAGGGGTGGCCTCGGCCGTGCTCCTGCTGGCCACCACCCCCGGGGCGGTCGCTGCCGTCCCGGCACCCTCGGCCCCCGTCGCCCCCGCCGCCGTCGCGCAGGCGGAGGCCTGGCAACCGCCCCTGTCGACCAGCGGCCGCTACATCGTCGACGCGGCAGGCAATCGCTTCCGGCTGAAGTCGGCCAACTGGGACGGCGCGCAGGGCTCGTGGACCGGCAGCGGCAGCATCACCGACCCCGCCAACCACCACGCAGGGCAGAACTCCTACGGCATCCCGCTCGGCCTGGACCGCGTTCCCCTGGCCGCGCTGCTCGCGGACTTCCACGCCCTCGGCATCAACAGCATCCGGCTGCCGTTCTCCAACGAGATGATCCACGCGACGGCGACCGTGCCGGACGCCGCGGTCGCGGCCAACCCGCAACTGCGCGGACGTACCCCGCTCCAGGTCTTCGACTCCGTGGTGGCCGCCCTCACCCAGGAGGGCTTCGCGGTCATCCTCAACAACCACACCAACACCTCCCGTTGGTGCTGCGGCGTCGACGGCAACGAGCGGTGGAACAGCAGCCAGAGCACTCAACAGTGGGCCGACGACTGGGTTTTCATGGCCCGCCGCTACGCCGCCGACCCGCGAGTGGTGGGCGCCGACCTCTACAACGAGGTGCGCCGCGACGTCCTGGACGACCCCAACTGGGGCCTGGGCGACAACCACGACTGGTACGCCGCCGCCCAGTCGGCCGCTGACCGTATCCTCACCGAGGCCAACCCCAACCTCCTCATCGTCGTCGAGGGCATCAACTGGACCGGTCTGCCCGTGGACGGGCTGCCGCACGGCCGACCGATGCTCACCCCCGCGCGCACGCTCTCGCACACCCTCGTCGCCGCCCACAAGCTGGTCTACTCCGCCCACTTCTACGGGTACACCGGTCCGAATCACAGTGGTGCCACCGGGATCGGCGAGACCCACGACGCCCGTTACCAGGACCTCAGCCGCGACGCGCTCTACCAGGCCCTCTACGACGAGGCGTTCTTCGTCGAGGACGGCGGCCGGCACTACACCGCACCTCTGTGGATCAGCGAGTTCGGCATCGGGGCCGGTGAGTCGAACTCCGCGGCCCGCACCTGGTTCGGCAACCTCACCGACTACTTCGCCGACCACGACACGGACTTCGCCTACTGGCCCCTGGTCGGCTGGGAGGGCCACGACGACTGGGCGCTGCTGCGCTACGACACCGACGGCCACCGGTACGGTCTGCTCGACCCGAACGACTGGCGCGCCGCCGGATGGAACCACGTCATGGCCGCGCCGACCCGCACCGGATCCGTCGCCCCGGTGCCCTCCTGGCACATGCTCGCCACCGACCACGGCGACCACGTCGAGTCGCTGCGGGTGCGCGCCGGCGGCGACTGGGACTCGGGCGCGTCCAAGGCCGTCTGCCCCGACGGCCTGCGGCTGACCGGCCTCGGCCACACGGCGGGCCGCGGACTGTGCACCGACGTCACCGCCGGTGACCTGCGGGCCGCGGGCAACGCCCAGACGGTCGTCACCGACGAGCGCAATGTCCCGTCGGGCGGGGACTGGGCCTCGGGCTACACCAAGTTCCAGTGCCCCTCCGGCCAGTTCCTGATCGGCTTCAGCCGCCGCGGCGGCCGGACGTCGGCGGCCCTGTGCGTCCCGGCCCGCACCTCGCTCGGCGGTGCCGGGCGGACGGTGTGGTTCGACCGGTCCGACAACCGACCCGCCGACGCCCAGGGCGGCGACTTCGCCTACGGCGACTACAAGGGCCAGTGCGCCGACGACGAGTACGCCGCCGGGATCGCCTTCACCACCAGGATCGGCAGCAGCGGGGGCCCCGCCGCACTGCTCTGCCGCAAGCTGGCCTGACGCCCGGGCGGCGCGGCCCCGGCCCCGGCTCCCGCTGCCGGGCCGGGCGCCGCGCCGGACTCCCGCGAGGTGTGCGCACGCCGTCCTGCCCCGACAATGGGCGGGTGGCAGGTGAATCGGACTCCCGCGCACCCCGCACGCCCCAGGGGGCCGTGCGCCCCGGGACATACGGAGAGCGGCTGTTCCGTCCGCAGGACGAGGGCGAGTCGGACCGGACCGACCTCGGAGCCCTCGTCTACGACCCCATGACGACCGCGCGGCTGCGGCAGCTGGGCGCGGGTCCGGGCTGGCGCTGTCTGGACGTGGGCGCCGGAACCGGCACGGTGGCCTCCTGGCTGCTGCGCGAAGCGGGCGTCGCCGAGGTCGTGGCCGTGGACCGGCACACCACGTTCCTGCCCGGCGAGCCGGTCGACGGACTCACCACGCTCCAGGCCGACGTGACCTCCGACCGCTTCGGCCCGGACCTCTTCGCTCCGGGCCTCTTCGACCTCGTGCACGCCAGGTTCGTCCTGATGCACCTGCCGTCGCCCGCCGAGCTGGTCGAGAAACTTGCCGGGCTGCTCGCGCCGGGCGGCGTCCTCGTCCTGAGCGACGCGGTGGACCTCACCACCGACGCCGCCGGGGACACCCCGTACACCCGGGCCATGCGGGCCATGTGGCAAGGGCTGCGGGAGACGATCGGCACCGACATCTCCTGGGTGCCGCGCTACCCCGAGCTGATGCTCGCGGCGGGCCTGGAGTCCGTGGCGGCCGAGATCCACGTACCGCCCCTGGTTCCGGGCGGCCCCCTCGGCCGCTTCTGGGCCCGGACCTGGGACCGGGCCCGTACCGCGATGACGGCGACGGGCGTGGTGGACGACGCCGCGATCGACGAGGCCGAGCGCCTGCTGGACTCCCCGGGGTACGTCGGGCTCTCGCCCGGCATGCTGACGGCCTGGGGTCGCAGGCCCGCCCGGCCTTGACCGCGGGCGAGGGGGCGTACGCGGCGGACGGGGCGGCGGAGCGACGGTCCGCGGCGCCGCTGCTGGCGGTGTGCGCCGGCTATTTCATGGTCATCCTGGACGTGACGATCATCAATGTCGCCGTGCCCGTGGTGGGCCGGGACCTGTCCGCCTCGCTCACCGGTATCCAGTGGATCACGGACGGGTACACGGTCGTCTTCGCGGGCCTGCTGATGACCGGGGGAGCCCTGGGCGACCGGCTGGGCAACCGCCGGGTCTTCTGCTGGGGCGTCCTGGTGTTCACGGCGTCCTCGGCCGCGTGCGCGTTCGCGCCGGGCACCGCGTTCCTGGTCGGGGCCCGGCTGGCCGAGGGGCTCGGCGCGGCCCTGATCGTGCCCGGCTCGCTGGCCCTGCTCCAGCAGGCCTATCCGCAGCCCGCCGCACGAAAGCGGGCCTTCGGGCTGTGGGGCTCCATGGCGGGCATCGCCGCCTCCGCCGGGCCGCTGCTGGGCGGGCTGCTGGTCTCCACGGTGGGCTGGCGCTCGGTCTTCCTGATCAACCTGCCCGTGGGCGCGGCCTGCCTGCTGCTGACCCTGCGGCACGTGGCGCCCTCGCCCCGGCACGGCACCCGTGCCCTGGACTGGCCGGCGCAGTGCGCGGTGGTTGCCGCGGTGGCCCTGCTGACCGGCGCGCTGAACGAGGCCGGGCGGCGTGGCTGGACGGATCCGGCCGTGCTCGCCGGGCTGGGCCTGGCCGTGCTGGCGGCCCTGGCGTTCGTCCTGCGTGAGCGGCTGGCCCGCGCCCCGGCCCTGCCGCCGAGCCTGCTGCGCTCCCGTGAGCTGCGCGGGACCCCCGTCATCGGCCTGCTGTTCAACTTCGCCTTCTACGGCATGGTGTTCACCGCCAGCCTGTACTTCCAGCACCAGCGCGGCTTCAGCGCCCTGGTGACGGGACTGGCGCTGTTCCCGGCCGTGGTCATGACCACGTTCGCCTCGGTGCTGTCGGCCCGGCTGGCCCACCGCACCGGCGACCGTCCGCTGGTGGTCTCGGGCATGCTGCTGGGCGCCCTGGGACTGGCGGGCTGGGCGGCGGCCGGAGCCGACCCCGACTACGCGGTACTGGTGGTGCCGATGATGGCGGCGGGGTTCGGTACGTCCTTCGCCCTGACCGGCGCGACCGCCACCGTGATGGGGGCGGCACCCGCGGCGTACTCGGGCGCCGCGTCCGCACTGTTCAACACCACCCGCCAGATCGGCAGCGCCACCGGCGTGGCACTGGGGGGCAGCCTGCTGGCCACCGGGGCCGGCTACGAGGCGGGGCTGCGCACCAGCATGGCCGTCGGCGCCCTCGCCTACCTGACCGCCGCGGCCCTCGCCTGGCGCTGCGTGCCGGCGAAGCAGGAGAAGCAGGAGAAGCCGGAGCAGCCGGAGAAGACGGGGCGCGGCTGACCGGGTGCCCAATCGCGGAGTGCGGTCCGGCGAGTGATGTCGTAAATCGGGGTAAATAGGGTTCATGGTGCGATTGCGTCGCCGGTCGAGCTCTTCGTCCGATGCCGACGATGCCGTGCGGGCGGACGAGGTCCCGGACAGCGAGTGGCACGGCCGACCCGACCTGAGGTCGCTGCTGAACGTGCGCAGCGTGGTCGGGCAGATGTTCGTGATCCAAGTGGTGATGCTGCTGCTGCTGGCCCTCGTGGGCGGCGTCCTGCTGGCTCTGACGGTCCGGCGTCAGACCACCCGCGCGGCGACCGCCGGCTCCGTCGCCGTCGCGGCGGGCATCGCCCAGGCCCCGGGCATCAAGGCGGCCGTGAAGTCGCCCGATCCGTCCGCGGTGCTGCAACCGCAGACCGAGGCGATCAGAATGGCCACCCATCTCGACTTCATCGTGATCGTCGGAAAGAACGGAGTCCGCTACACCGGTGTGGATCCGAGCCTGATCGGCAAGCGCATCCCCTACCCCGACGACCTGGCGGCGCTGCGCTCCGGGCGCACCGTCACCGGGCGCAGCCGAGTCGGACACGGCACCGCGATCCGTACCTTCGAGCCCATCAAGGACGACGGTTCAGTGATCGGCGGGGTCGTCGTCGGCGTCAGGGTGGCGAGCATCAGCGCCGAGGCCATGAGACAGCTGCCCGTCCTGCTCGGCATCACGGCCGCCGCGGTGGTCGTCAGCACCGTCGGCGCGCTCGTGGTCGGCAGACGGCTGCTGCGGCAGACGCACGGCCTCGGACCGGCCGAGATCACCCGTCTGTACAACCATCACGACGCGGTCCTGCGGGCCGCCCGCGAAGGCGTGGTCATCGTGGACGCCGACCGCAGACTGCTGCTGGTCAACGAGGAGGCGCGGCGCCTGCTCGAACTGTCGCCGCAGGCCCAGGGTCGGCGCGCGGACGAGCTGGGCCTCGCGCCGCCGATCGCCGAACTGCTGGCCTCCGGACGTGAGGCCACCGACGAGGTGCTGCTGGCCGGCGGCAGGGTCCTCGCGGTCAACCAGCGGCCCCTGGAACGGTACGGAGGCGGCTCCGGCAGCGTCGCGACCCTGCGGGACTCGACCGAGTTGAGGGTGCTGTCCGGCCGGGCGGAACAGGCACGGGAGCGCCTGAAGCTGCTGTACGACGCCGGTATCGGCATCGGCACCACCCTGGACGTGACCCGGACGGCCGAGGAACTGGCCGAGGCAGCGGTCCCGCAGTTCACCGACTACGTGAGCGTCGACCTCGCCGAGCCGGTGCTGCGCGGCGAGGAGCCGACCGGCACGGAGCAGTCGCTGCGCCGCGTGGCCGCCGCCGGCATCCGCGCGGACGCGCCGTTCACACCTGTCGGCGAGACCGTCGCCTTCGCGCCGTCGGGGTCCCCCCTCGCGGACCCGACCCGGGGCCACGGGGTGATCGACCACGACCTGCGTACCGTCCCCCGATACGTGCCCGGGTACGTCCCCGGGTTCGGGCCCCAGGATCCCGACCGTTTCCGGAGGGTCGTCGAGCACGGCTTCCACTCGCTCATCACGGTCCCGCTGCGCGCCCGCGGAGTGGTGCTGGGGGTGGCCCGCTTCTGGCGCTCGGAGAAACCCGAGCCCTTTGAGGACGACGATCTGGCCCTGGCCGAGGAGATGGCCGCCCGGGCCGCGGTCGCCATCGACAACGCCCGCCGCTACACCCGCGAGCACGCCATGGCCGTGACCCTGCAACGCAGCCTGCTGCCCGCGTCCCTGCCCACGCTCAGCGGCCTGGAGGTCGCCCACCGCTACCTGCCCGCCGAGTCGGGACACGTGGGCGGCGACTGGTTCGACGTCATCCCCCTGCCCGGCGCACGCGTGGCCCTCGTGGTGGGGGACGTCGTCGGCCACGGTCTGCACGCCGCGGCCACCATGGGCCGGCTGCGCACCGCCGTGCACAACTTCTCGGCCCTCGACCTCGTCCCCGGCGAGCTCATGGCCCATCTCGACGAACTCGTCACCCGGATCGACACCGACGAGGCGGACGTCGGCAGCGGCCGCAGCCTCACCGGCGCCACCTGCCTCTACGCCGTCTACGACCCCGTCTCCGGCCTCGCCACCGTGGCCCGCGCGGGACATCCGGGGCCGCTCCTGGTCCTGCCCGACGGCACGGTCCACGACCCCGAGGTGCCCGTCTCCCCGCCGCTGGGCCTGGGCGGCGCGGAGCCGTTCGAGTCGGCCGAGCTGCGACTGGCGGAGGGCAGCGGACTGGTGCTGTTCACCGACGGGCTGGTCGAGGAGCGCGGCCGCGACATCGACGTCGGCCTCGCACTGCTGCGGGACACACTGGCCGGTCACCCGCGGCGGGGCCCCGAGGAGACCTGCCGGGCCGTCTTCGACGCCGTGCTGCCCGTCCGCCCCCGGGACGACGTCGCCCTGCTGGTGGCCCGCACCGCGCTGCTCGATCCGGCCCGGATCGCCCAGTGGGCGATTCCCCCGGATCCGGCGGCGGTGGCCCCGGTCCGCGCCGCGTGCGGCCGCCGCCTGCGGGACTGGGGCCTCGACGGCATCGGCTACGCCACCGAACTGATCCTGTCCGAGCTGGCCACCAACGCCGTCCGCTACGGCGCCCCGCCGATCACCGTCCGTCTGCTCTACGACCGGACCCTGATCTGCGAGGTCTCCGACGGCAGCCACACCTCGCCGCATCTGCGCCGCGCCGCCGCCACCGATGAGGGCGGTCGCGGCCTGTACCTGGTGGCACGGTTCGCACAGCGCTGGGGCACCCGCTACACCCCGAACGGCAAGGTGATCTGGACCGAGCAGGCCCTGCACGAGGACACCACGGCGGAACTGGCGGAGGGCATGCCCGACGCGCTGCTGGACCAGTGGGGCGACGAGGCCCTGTGACCGGGCCGGGCGGACGGCGCCCGGCCCGGCGCCGGGAGAGTCGGCCGGCAGTCCCGCCGGCACCCGCGCGGCGCCGGGTGAACCGGGCGGGGATGCACGGGCCCCGACGCGGTCCTCGTCACGATGACCCGACCCGCCGTGCCAGGGCCCGCCCCCACCTCCGGCCCGGCGCCTCGACCAGGCGGTAGGTAGACGCGCACAGCGGCAGCAGCACGGCGAAGAAGGCCGCTTCGAGCACGGGAGTGTCCCGCCGCCACCGGCCGACGGTGCCGTCGCTCACCGCCAGCAGCACCGGATGCATCAGGTAGACCGAGTAGCTGATCGTCCCCAGTCCGGTCAGCACCCGGGGCATCCGCCGACGGCGCACGGCCAGCCCGGCGCCGAAGGTCAGCAGGGCCAGCAGGAAGGCCGCGATCCAGCCGCGCCGGACGAAACCGGGGCCGCCGCCGAGCCCGTACGCACTCCCCACGGCGCACACGGCCACCACGGCGGCGGTGTGGGCCGCGCACCGCCATGTGCCCTGACCGCTCTCGGCCCGGTGGACGGCCGTGCCGAGGAACATCACGGCCAGGATCACCAGCCCCTCCCACAGTGGAACCGTGCCGTTGAAGGCGACCAGGACGAGCGCCAGCACCCCGCCCAGCACACCCCCGGCCACCCGCAGTGCGGGCACCCCGGCGCTCGCGCAGCAGACGGCGGTCACCATGACGGTCGAGGCGAGTGCGATCAGCCGGCCGGTGCCGACCGCACTGGACAGCGCGGAGGCCGGCAGCACAGCACCGGCCGCAGCGCTGACGGCGGCCGAAGCGGCCAGGGCGACGGCGACCGCCGCCGTCCGACGCTGGAGACGGACCGTGAACAGCGCCACGACCAGCAGATAGAAGGCCATCTCGTACGAGAGCGTCCACAGCACGAGAAGGAGACTGGGCGTGCCCAGCAGCTCCTGGAGCATTGTGGCGTGGGCGACGGCCACGCCGGCCGGACTCTGCCGGTCGAGGCCCGCGCGGACACCGACGACGCCTGTCAGATGGAGGACGAGCATCGCCGCCACGGCGACCGCCCACAGCGGATAGACGCGGAAGACCCGACCGATCCAGAACGTCCGGACACAGCCTCCGCGCTCCAGCGACGCCGGGATGACGTAACCGCTCACCAGGAAGAACAACATGACGGCGTACCGGCTGGTGCTGAACTGCGCCGCCAGCTCCTGTCGGAATCCGGGCATGAAGGCATACGACGAATGATCGAACACCACGACGAGTGCGGCGACGCCGCGCAGGGCGTCGAGCCATCCCCAGCGCGAGTCACCGACCCGTGAGGTGCCCGAGAGTGTTCGAGTTGGTGCGTAGAGTGACGAGTTCGGGGCTGGGGGGACTGCGGACAGGGGTTCCATGCGTCGACCGGTTTTCTCCAGGAGCTACGCGTCCGGCAGGGTTACCTTCAGCGGGCGGCAGGGCTCGGCCTCACTCGTGACCTCGTAGACCGAGACCGCACGGGGCCGGGAGTCGCCCCGGACGTTCTCGAAGGCCAGCACATTGCCCGAGTGCAGAGTGATGTCCCAGCTGGACTTGACCGGGATGACGGGCACACGGTCGCCACGCCGGTCGATCGCCACGAGCGGGGTGACCTCGCTGCCCTGGCACACGAATCCGGGGGAGAGCACGTCGACGATCACCCGGATGCCCCACGGACGCAGTTTTCTCGCGAGTTCACGCTGCGCCCCGACATCGATGCTCTGCTCCCTGACGGTGAGCGTGACGCTGCCGTCGTCATGACGCTCCACCGCGTACGCCGTCGAGCCGGACGGTGATCCGGGGACGCCCGCCACGCCGAGCCAGGCCGCAGCGCAGGCCGCCGCGACGACAGCCAGCCGGCGCGGAGCGAACAGACGACCCGCGGGAGACTTCCCCCGGCCCCGGCGCGTCCCCGCCTCACTCCAGTCGGCCGAACCGCTTCCGGCCGCGCTGTCCGCGGCTTCGCTCCTGCCGCCGTCGTCCATCGCCGCTTCGGCCGGTCCGGTGCGGCACGACCCCGCTTCGCGCAGTTCGATGTGCCGCTTCAGCTCTTCCAGGAGCCGGTCCTCGAACGTCGTCCTCGCGCTCATGCCTCACCCCTCGTGACGTACACCAGCGATGCGTCCGGCGTCCTGGCTCCCGGGAAGCCCGTCCGGACGGTCGGGGGAGCGGCCTGGGCGGTCCTGGACTCCGCGTCCTCCCGCAGCGCCTTGCGCGCCCGGTGCAGCCGGACCCGGGCCGTGACCTGGCGGATGCCCAGTGCGGCAGCGGCCTCCGTGACCGTCAGCTGGTCCACGGCGACCAACTCCATGACGGCACGCTCGCCCTCGGGAAGCCGCGCCAGCGCGGCCAGGGCCCGCCGCCCCGGGCTCTCCGCGTCGAGCCTGTCCTCGATGCGGGCGATGTCGTCCGCCTCCAGCAACCTCCGCCCGCGGAAGCGCAGATCGCGTTCGGCCTCCCGGGCGACCCGGCGGCGCTCCGACGACACGACGTTGCGTGCGATGCCGTACAGCCAGGCCGTCTCGCTGCCGAGCTGCGGCCGGTAGGAGCGGGCCGAGTCGAGGACGGCGAGGAAGATCTCGGCCGTCAGATCGGCCGCGGTGTGCGGGTCGTCGACCCGGCGGGCCACGAAGCGCATGACCGCGTCCACATGGCGCCGGTAGAACTCCTCGAAGAGCCGTGGGTCGCGAACCGCCGCGGCGGGACCTCCCCTTGACATTTCCGCATCGTCCACAGGCGTCTCCTCCTCGGCGCTGGCGTCCCGGGGACCTCCGCCAGGGAGGTTCACCGGAGCTTCTCAAAGGCACTTCACCTGTTCTTGGAGCGAAGCGCGAAAAGCGTTACCACGGGTGGCCGGGAAGGCGCCGACGCGCGGACGGCGTCGATGGATGTGAAGGGCTGAAGCCCGAGGATTCCGGCCAGCTCGACTGGTTGCGTGCTGCTGAGCGGCACGGTTTCCGGTCGGGATTCCGCGGCTTCCTGTTTCTTCGCGCTGTGCCGGAACGGGTTCTGGTCCCGCCGGCGCTCCGCACCGTGCGCACCCGAACGCCCTGGCCGGCGCGAGACGCCGGCTCGGCTGCGGGTTCAGCCTGAATTCGACCCCGCCGGACCGAGCCTGTGACGGCCCGCGTCGGGCGTGGTGACGACCGCGCTCCCCTCTGCGCAGGACAGCAGTGGTGAATCCGGCGAGAACCTGTCACCTGACTGTGAAGAAACCCCGGGAGGCTGGTGCTCGGCACAGCACACCGCACGTTTCTCGATTCGGGGGAAGAGCACCTATGAGCACCGTTCACAGAGCCGCCGTCGTCCTGGCCGCCGTTTCCGCGTTCGCGCTGACCGCCTGCGGGCCCTCCGACGACGGTGCGGCGGGCGGATCCGCGACGCCGCCGACCGCGAGTACGCCCGGGTCCACGGCACCGTCCGGACCGTCCAAGCCCACCGCGGCGTCCAAGCCGTCCGCGAAGCCGGCGGGTTCCACTTCCGGCGGTTCGTCCGGTGGTTCGTCCGGTGGCACTTCCGGCGGCTCTGCCGGTGGTTCGTCCGCGGGTTCGTCCGGCGGCGACGGTGCCTCGGCCGACTTCGACGTCTTCCCGTGCAGCACGTACGACGTCACGTTCACCGCGAGCCTGGCGGAACCCACGACCAGCAGCTACCTCCTCAAGATCACCAACAAGGGCACCAAGGCGTGCCGGGCGCTGGGCCATCCGATCGTGACCTTCGGCGACCTGGACGGTGCGGCCACGGAGCGGGGCGCCGCCCCCGGCATCGAGGACGCGCTCCGGCTGGAGCCGGGCGAGTCGGCCTACGCCGGGCTCATGGGCGGCGCCGACGACGGCAAGGGGCGGACCGTGGGTTCGATCGCGATGACCATGAACACCGAGTCCGACCTGGAGCAGAAGCCGCTCAAGGCCACCACCCCCGGCCTGTACGTCTCGCCGCACACCAACTCCGTGACCCCGTGGGTGAACAACGCGGAGGACGCGCTCAGCCTCTAGGCCCTGTCGTCAAATTCCCGTCTGTCCCGCGACGCCTGGCACGCACTCTCGCCGCACCGGGCGAAAGCCCGAGTACGTCCAGTACGAGGACTTCCGCCCGGCACGCCGAGAGCACGCACCAGACGCCGCGGGCCGCCCTCCGGGCGACGACGGGAA
>NZ_VJZD01000061.1 GCF_009377175.1 Streptomyces adustus | reverse complement strand
GGGCGACAGGGCGGGGGTCGATGCCGCGGGCCCGGTCGGCGGCCTGGCGTCCGGCCCGGCCGCCCAGGAGGCGCTGGACGGTGGCGGGCGGGAGTGCGGCGAGCAGACCGACGCAGTGGACGCCGTAGTCGCGCAGGATCTCGGTCTGGCGGGGGCCGATGCCGTGCAGGGCCTGGACCGGAAGCGGTCCGAGCCATTGCGTGACCTGGTCGGGGGTGACGGCGAGGACGCCACCCGGTCCCGTGATCCGACCGGAGGCCGTGGCCGCGACGGTGATGGACGGACCGATCCCGACGCGGATGTCGACGCCCAGCCGTGAAATGGTCCGCACCCGCAGTACCTCGCCCAGCCGGACGGCGTCCACGCCGTGGTAGCGCAGCGCGCCCTTCAGCTCCACGAGGGCCGCGGTGGGGGGCAGCGCCTGCACGACCGGCGACAGCTCCGCCGCCTGTTCGAGGACCTGCCGGTAGAGGTCCTCCCCCAGCCGGTCCGGGCAGCGCACATGCATCACGCTCGCCACTTGTCGTACTTCCGTCCCTGTCTCCACGGCACCCACCTCCTCCACCCACGTTATCGAACTAAAATTCGAACACGCGAGATGGCGAATCAGGCATCCGTGGATCTAGAATCGTAAATATGTTCGACGACCTGCCGCCTGACCTGGCGCGACTGCTCACCCTGCGGGTGTGGCACGCCATGTGGCTCCAGCGCATCGACACCAAGATCGCCGCCCTCCAGCAGCGGGAAGCCGAACAGGAGCAGGGCCGCAGGAACCGGCCCGCGGAGCCGGACTGGGTCGTCGAACTCGGCATCGGCCACGGCCGCCCGCCCATCGAGGTCCACGTGGGCGGCTGCTACGCCGTCGGCAAACGACGGCGCCCCGTCCCCCGCGACGAAGCACGCCGCCTCCTCACCTCGGGCGTGCGCGCCTGCGGCCACTGCCAGCCCGACACCGCACTGGAAATCCTCGACTTATCCGCAGGCCCGGCCCCCTCGACCGCGACGCACTGACCGGCAGCCCGACTCCCGCGTCCGCGGTGACCGATCCACTCCTCACGCGGAAGCAGGACAGCGCGATGACCAGCACTCCCCCGCCATCGGTCAGCGAACCGGACCCCTCCACCTTCACCTGCTCCACCAGCGTGGTCGGCCCGTGCTCCGGCTGCCAGCGCACCACCCACAAGTACGGCAACGGCGGCCTGCCCCTGTGCCAGTGGTGCATGGCCGACGCGCAGGAAGCCTGGGGCACGTCCGTCCGCTTCACCAGCACCCGCCCCCAGGCCGCACCTGCCCCCGGCACTCAGGCACGCATCGGCACGAGAGCGGCGTGAGCGCCTCCTTGAGAGTCGGAACTACGCCAGAGCCACGACCATGCCGACCAGCCCGACGACGACCAGCACGACCACAGCCGCGATCAATACGAGAGCGACAGGCGCCCACGCCTTGGACGCCGTGGGCTCGTGCTGGGAGATTCCCGCCGTGGTACTCCCCTCCCCCGGCGGGGTGGGCACGGGAGGCACTTTGCGACCACGGGAAGCAGCGCCGAGCTCCGACCAGGTAGGGGGGTGTGAGGTTGTCATGACATACTCCGGTTGCTCCGACTCGCAGGAGAGGTAGCCGGCCGTTCACCGCGTCGCGTCGAACGGCAAGCCGCTCGCACCGCAGAGCCCGCAAGCCTTAAGTGCTCGGAGAGTCCAACGGCAGGAACGGCGTGAACAGCAAACCTGCGAGCCACGAGTTCCCTCCCCAGGTCGCGGCAATCGCGGGACCAAGCAATTCGAGGCAAGGGCCTCGAGTCCTGTGACGCAGCACCCGCACCCGAGGCCTACGCGGCACCGACCGTCGCGCAAATGCCGCACCGGGACGGTTACGGCGCCGTACACTTCACCATGCTGACCGACGAAAACGAGTCGTACGAGGCCGTCAGGCGACTGACCGGCGGGGCTGCTCTGGCCCAGGCGCTCGATGTGACCGACCCGGACTCCTGGATCGATCTCGACTTCGAGGTCCGCGAACTGGCCTGGCAGCGGCCGGAGCTGTTCCACTCCAAGGCGTCGCCGTCCGGACGGCGGATGAACCGGGGTCCGGATCCTTCGATGCCCACCGTCACTTGGTCCCAGACGCCAGGTGACGCCGAACTCGCCGTCGCCCTCTGCCATCCCGACGGCCGGATCCGCGAGGCCGCGCTGGACCATGCCGAGAAGCGGCCCGACCTGCTGGCGCTGGTCGTCATCCGCTGCGCAGACTGGGTGGGACCGGTACGCGAACGGGCTCGCGCCCTCCTGGCCGAGACATCCCCGCACCGGCTGGCCACACACACCGCGCTGATCCTGCGGATCGGCCGCCGCTCTCGGGGCGGTTTCGCCCAGGACCTGCTGACCGGGGCGCTGCGCGCGGGCCCAGCCGCACAGACCGAGGCCCTGCTCGACAGCGACGACCGGGACACGGCCCGCCTCGCGCACCGCGTCGCCCTCGAGCGGCGGCTGCTCCCCGCAGCGCGGCTCGCTCGAACCGCCGCCCGCCACCGCGACGTCGTAGTGCAGGACCTGTGCGCCGAGGCGGCCGTGGCCACCCTCCGTGAAGGCACCACCATCGACGAGTTCACCGAGGTCGTGGTGCCGCTGCTCGGATCCCGGCAGCCACGGGTCAGGGCGGCCGGGGTCACCGCGCTACGCCGCACCGGACGGCACTCCGACGCCCAGCCGTACCTCACCGACCGGTCCGCCGTGGTGCGGGCGTGTGCCCGATGGGTACTGCGGCAAGGCGGCACCGATCCGGCACCGCTGTACCGCGCCCTGTGCGCCAACCCCGCCGCCCGGCCCGCCGCCGCGGTGGGCCTCGGCGAGTGCGGGGTTCGCGAGGACGCGGACCTGATCCGGACGCTGCTCGTGCACCCGGCCCCCAGCGTGCGTGCCTGCGCGGTGGCAGGCCTGCGAGCACTGGACGCAGTGCGCGTCGACGACGTACGGCCGCTCCTGGACGACCCGTCAGCGGCAGTGGTCCGGCAGGCGACCACGGCTCTGCTTCCATCGGCCGACCGTGTACCGCAAGAGCTGCTGCGCGGACTCCTGACCGAGGACCGTCCGCGCCACCAGCGGGTCGCGGCGATCCGGCTGCTGCGGGCGGTCGGGATATACGCGTCACGAATACCCGGCGCGCGATGGTGATGCTGCTCGAAGAAGAGGTCGATCCCGGCGAGCACGCCGTGGACCCAGGGGCTGGGGGATCAAGCGACGAGTTCGTCCTCTCGAACGGGCGGAACCTCTCCAACGGGTGGAACGGAGCTCGTCCGTCCGCGGGGCACCGCAAGGTCCGACGCCCCGGAGGTTACGCCTTGATGGGACCGCCACCCGGCTCCTTGACGATGCGATCGCCGACCGCGATCGACTTCCACAGCCCCCGGTCGATACGCACCTTGATGAACTGGCCGTCCCCACGCCTCACCTTGACGAAGTGATACATGTTCGCGCCGTCGAGCATGCCCCGCGACTTGTCCTCGACGATGCCTTCCCAGGCATCGTCCGATCCTGGTTCGTGAGATTTGAACATGCCACAAGCCTACGAAGGTCGACAGACGTGGTGCAGTGTCAGGACGCACGAATCCGGCAGTACAGATGTCGCACAGGGAGCCTCACAAATGTCCTGAGCAGCGCAAAGGCGAGTATCTGCTGAGGTCGTCACGGCGTCGTGGTCAGGCGCTCTTCGCCGCCGGTGAATCGGCCGGGCAGAGCGTGCGGGCAGCCGTACGCGCGGCGGCGTCCGGCCTCTTGAGGGGGTTGTCGGTCACGCGGTCGGCGCAGGGCATGAACCCGCCACCGGTCGTCTCCCACGTCACCACGTACCCCTTGACCGGCTTGGCGCCGCCGCCCTGGCACGTGTACGTGAAGTCGGCTTCGATCAGGTCGACGGCGTTCCACAGGTAGTAGGAACCCTCAAGGTCCCCCATGGCGTAGTCGAAGTGGATGGGGAACTCATCCGGCTCGGCCGGCTCCGCGGGGTCCGCGAGCGGCTCGTCGGTCCCGAGATACCGGCCGAGAGCCTTGATGGCGTCCGCCGCGTGGGTCCCGGGGCCCGTGGCCGTGACGTGGGGCTTGTAACTGACGCCTTTCAACGGCTTGATCAGACCCGAGACGGAGTCCGTCTTCTTCTTCAGCCTGATCGGGTCGGCGAGCCCGGTCAGCTTTTCCTCGCGCAGGATGCCGGACCAGGCGTACGTGCCGTGCGCGCACGCGGCGGCCCCGTCGCCCTTTTCGCCTCGGTCCCCGGTGCCGTCGGCGCTGGCGGTGGTGCACAGGAGCAGGACCGCCGCGGCAAGTCCCGTCGCGGTGTTCGTGACTGTGCCCCGGCCCATACCGTCCCTCGTGCCCGTGTGCCCCGTATCCAGCGATGATCACTGGATACGGGGCACACCCTACGTGCGGGTACTCCCGACGGTCGAGGTCTGAGCGCAACCCCCGCGGGCTGATGCGGCCGGAGTCGGGGCAGCGCTGGGTACGCACTTCGGCTTCTCCAAGACGTACTCGCCGACCGACTGCACCACGAACGGAACGACCCGGGGATCCGCGGATCCGACATGGGCGGCTGCACGAGCCGATCGTAGGCGGAGGTCGGCGGCGGATCCCGTTGAGGAAGAGTGATGTGGGATGCGGCACTCGGCCGAGCGTCTGGCTGCCGGTGTGGCGGAAGCGTCCTACGATGATCCCATGATCTCCAGCGCTCGCACCGGTTCCGGGGCGAGTTCTGTGCGCTGGATGTGGCTGGTCCTGGCCCTGGTTGCGGGAGTGCTGGGCATGCACGCCCTGTCCCCTGCCGGTATGCCGGCTGCGGGCCGGCACGACGCGATGATGTCTGCCGAGCTCCCCGGGCATCACCCCGCGCCGGTCCATGTTGCCGGTGATGACTGCCGGCATCTGTCCGATCCGGGCGACAGCGGCATGGCCATGGACCACGCCGACGGAACATGCGCGGCAAGCGGTACGTCCACTGCTTACGTTCCACCCTCCCTGATGCCCGGCGCGGCGGCCGATGCCGAACCTGCGGCAACCGCCGGTGCCGGAAGGGCTACCGGCCCGGTTGACGGCCGCGCACCGCCCGATCTTTCCGAGTTGCAGCTCCTGCGGATCTAGAGGCTCCCGCACGGCACCCTCCTGACGGGGTGGCGTGCTCCGGCCTGCATGCATCCGTTTCTCCCGCGCATGGGCGCGGGCACTTCAAGGAGTTGTACCTCTCATGGCACCTCGCCGTTCCCTCCTCCGCCGCACCCTGGCCGTGGCCGCTGCCGCCACCGCAGCAGTGGTGCTGGCCGCCTGCGGCGGCAGCGATTCCTCGTCGCCGTCGGATCACACGGGCCACAACATGGGCGCGACGTCCACCGCCGGCTCCTCCGACACCGCCGCCGCCGCGCAGGGCGGCCACAACGCGCAGGACGTGTCGTTCGCCCAGGGGATGATCCCGCATCACCGGCAGGCTGTGGCCATGGCCGACCTGGCTGCCTCGCGGGCGAAGTCCCAGCAGGTGAAGGATCTGGCCACGAAGATCAAGCAAGCGCAGGATCCGGAGATCAACACCATGTCCGGCTGGCTGAAGGCCTGGGACGCGAAGGTCCCGGACACCGACACCTCCGGCATGGAGAGCATGCCCGGCATGGACCATTCCGGTTCGTCGATGCCGGGCATGATGTCGGGCGACGAGATGGACAAGCTGACGGGCCTGTCCGGTGACGCCTTCGACAAGGCGTTCCTGGAGATGATGATCAGTCATCACGAGGGTGCGATCGCGATGGCGAAGACCGAGCAGGCCAAGGGCGCCTACGGTCCCGCCATGACGATGGCGAAGTCGATCGTCACCTCGCAGTCGTCGGAGATCACCGGCATGAACGGGATGCTCAGCAAGTAGCCGAGCAGTCAGCCGGGCCGGGTTCGGGGCGGTTGTCGGACCGCCGCCCCGAACCCGTCGGCTGATCCCTCTGGTTCCAGGTATTCACAGGGGTCCGTCCCTTCGCTCGGACTCTGACCGGAGCCCGGTGTCAGAGCCTCCCGATAGCGTGCCTGCAACCAGATCCGACTCCTCTTCGGGAGAACCACCGTGGACATCCTGCTCATCGCCGGCTTGTGGCTCGACGGATCCGCCTGGGACGACGTCGTGCCGGAACTCACCGCGCTCGGCCACCGTCCCGTGCCGCTCACCCTCCCGGGCCAGGGCGACGGCGCCGCCTCCGCGACGCTTGACGACCAACTGGAAGCAGTGCTTGCCGCGGTCGACGCGGCGACCGGAAAACCGCTGGTGGTAGGGCACTCCGCAGCATCGACCCTGGCCTGGCTGGCCGCCGACGGGCGACCGGAGAAGGTGGCCAAGGTCGCTCTGATCGGTGGCTTCCCCGCCGCCGATGGACGGGCCTACGCGGATTTCTTCGCGATCGAGGACGGCGTCATGCCCTTCCCGGGCTGGGATCCCTTCGAGGGCGCGGACGCCGCCGACCTGGACCAGCAGGCCCGCGACCGCTTCGCGTCCGCCGCGGTTCCCGTCCCCGAGGCGGTCGCCAAGGGAGTCGTGCGCCTGACCGACGAGCGCCGCTTCGACGTCCCCGTTGTGGTCGTCTGTCCCGAGTTCAGTCCTGCCGAAGCCGAGGAGTGCATCGCCGCAGGTGACAGTCCTGAGCTCGCTCGCGCCACCCATCTTGAGTACGTGGACCTCGACTCGGGCCACTGGCCGATGGCCACCCGCCCCCGCGAACTCGCCCGCGTCCTGGCGGAGGTCGCCGACTCTTAGTGGTACCGGGTGGGGCGGTCGGACCACCGCTGGCATCGGCCGAGCGCGCCGGTGATGTGCGGCGTTCAGCCTGTGGCGCCGGCGTCGGCCCGCTCGCGGCGCTTCCTGCGGTGCCGGAACACGATGCCGTGGCGCAGCTCGGCCCGCCCGAGCACGAGGTGGCTCCCCAGGAACGACAGCTTGACCAGGACGAGGGCCAGGACGGCGTCGGCGGCCCAGCCGGTCCATCGCGCGTCGGCCAGTGCCGCGCCGCCGATCCCGAGGTGTACCGCGACGATCGCTGCCCCGCCTGCCATGAGGCCCAGGGTGGTTGCGCGTCCGCTGCGGCTCACGTCCCGGTCGTCGGGGTCGCTGTCCGTGCCGGGCTCGGCGTGCGGCGAGGTGTCGGGTTCGGCTCGCTGCCAGCGAGCCTGAAGTCCGTCGCGTCGGCCGATCTTCTCGATCCGCGCGGTGATTGCGTCCTGGAGTCGCCGCAGTGCCTGCTCGTCGTCGGCTTCGACGCGCAGGGTGAGCGCGTCCGCCGTGGCGTCCAGGGTCCACAGGCCGTCGGCGAAGCGGACGGTGCCGTGGGTGTCGGTGAACTCGACGTGCCTCACCTCGGGCTGTGTCCCGCCTTCGCCGTGGCCGCCGGGCGGACGGTGGTTCGTACGGGTCATCTGGCGCAGATGGCGGCAGAGCTGGACGAGGTAGCGGCTTGCGCGGTCGGTCGCGAGGCGGGTTTCTGCGGTCGGCATGGCTGCTCTTTTCTGAGGTACGGGCCCGTTACAGGCGGGTCAGACTGGTGCGCCAGCCGCGGATCCTGTCGGCCGGGGCAGACAGGGAGCTGTCGACCGTGACGGGGTCGATGGCGTCGATCGCCCAGCCGTCCGCGAACGCGGCGCGGATCTCCTCGGGACTCACTCGGTGCACGCGTCCGGAGGGGCCGGGCGGTTCGTCGCGGAAGGAGAGCAGGAAGCACCGTCCACCCGGGGCGGTCACGGCACCGAGGCCAAGGACGTAACGGCCGCGGTCGCGGGTGTGGAACCCGTGGAAGACCAGCGAGTCGAGCACGGTGTCGAAGCTCTGCCCCAGTGCGGGCAGGTCCAGCACGTCGTGCCGCAGGAAACGTGCGGTCAGTCCGCGTTCCCGGGCCTTGCGTCGGGCCGCCGCCAGGGCTGTGGTGGCGAGGTCGACTCCGGTGGCCTCCAAGCCCAGCCGGGCGGCCACGAGGGTGTGCTCGCCGGTCCCGCAGCCCGCATCGAGCACCCGGCCGTGGAACACCCCGCTCTCGGCGAGGTCGAGCAGTGCGGACTGGGGTCGCCCGGTGTCCCACGGCGGCGGGGACGCGTACAGGGCGTCCAGTGCAGGTGTCGTGGCACCGGCCGGATGGGCGGTGCGGACGGGTGGCGCGTCGGACATCGGAGCCTTCCTTTCTCGCCCGGATCGACCCCTCCAGATTTATCGAGACACATTGTCTCTGTCAAGGCAGAGTGTCTCGACCTCGTCGTTGCGTACCCTTGCTGTATGCCGAAGCTGTGGGACGAGACGATGGACGCGCATCGCCGCGCCGTGCAGGACGCCGTCATGGAGACGACCGTCGCGCTCGTGGGTGAGCACGGTCTGGCGTCGGTGACGATGTCGCAGATCGCGAAGGAGGCCGGGATCGGGCGCGCGACGCTGTACAAGTACTTCCCGGACGTCCAGTCGATCCTGATCACCTGGCACCAGCGTCACGTCACGGCCCATCTGGGCCGGCTGTCCCAGGCCCGGGACCATGCGGACAGGCCCGTGGCACGGCTCGAAGCAGTACTGCGCGGCTACGCCCACATCACCTACAAGCGGCCCCAGGACGGAGAGGTCGCCGCTTTCGTCCACAGGGACCAGCACGTCATCGAGGCTCAGCAGCAGCTGCACCAGCTGGTGCGCGAGGTCATCGCCGAAGCCGCCGAGGCAGGCGCGGTCCGGGACGACGTCTCCCCGGGCGAGCTGGCCGACTACTGCTTGCACGCCCTGTCCGCCGCAGGGGGGCTGTCATCGGAGGCAGCCGTGCACCGTCTCGTCGACGTCACCCTCTCCGGGCTCCGGCCTTCGCGCGCAGAAGACCGGACCGCAAGCCATCACTGACACTCGGGCAACCCCCGACTCGCGGTCCGACCCCAACTCGTGTTCGACAGTGCAGGTCCTCGGGGTGCTGGGGCTGGCCGCGTTCTCTGTCCGGCCTCAGGCTCCGGCACCAAGTCGCCCTGGGGCGAGGCCAGTGGGCGCGTGGGGGTGGTAGGTGCCCGTTCCGGTCGGCTGGTGGGCGTCCTGGGTCGGACGGGCCGAGGCGAACACAGCGGCGAGCCGGTCGTGGAGAGAGGCTGCGCAGGGGTGGGCGTTGCGGCGCGGTGTGATCGTGTAGATGCCGCGGGTCGGGGGATCCACCAGGGCGACCGTGGTGACATCGGCCCGCAGTGCGCCCGTCAGCACTGCGGGGATCAACGCGATGGCGTGACCGGTGGCGACCAGGGCCAACTTGCCGGGCAGATCGGCCGCGTTGAGGTCGATGCGGGCGCTGACTCCGGCGCGTGCGGCGTGCTGGCGCAGGAGCGCCGCCGAGCCGTCGTTGTCCTCGGCCCAGGTCCGGTCGGCCAGTGACTGGATGTGCACCGGACCGTCTCCGGCCATCGGATGCCCCAAGGGCACTACGACGACCATCTCGTCGAGTCCCAGGAACCTGCGCTCGACCCGCGGGTCGGCGCTCAGTCCGGGCGGCGCGTCGGTGACGACGGCGATGTCGAGATCGCCGGCGAGCACGCGGCCGTGCAACTGGGCGCTCAGGCCCGGCAGCAGGCTCCACCGGAGGGATCCGGCCTGCTCCAGCAAACCCCGGACGGCCTCGGGGACGATCCCCGCGGCCAGAGAGGGCGTCGCGCCGATGGCCAGGGGCCGCTCCCACACTCCGTCGCGGACGTCCCGTACCGCGCGAACGGCTCGGTCGGCCTCGTTGAGGGTGGCCAGGGCATGACGCCAGAACACCTCACCGGCCGGTGTCGGGCGCACACCACGCGCATGGCGCTCCATCAGAGGCACGCCGAGCTGCCGCTCCAGCCCGGCGATCTGCCGGGAGACGGCCGACTGCGTGTGATGGAGCTCGGCTGCCGCCGCCGACAGCGATCCGGCCCGGCACACGGTCACGAAAGTCCGCCACACCGTCAGATCCATGGCGGCAGTATGCCTCGTCGGTATGCGTCTGCCGCAGGGCAGGGATGCCAGATCTGCGCTTGTCGCGACCCTTCGAGGTGCACCACTGTGGCGGTCATGACCACACCGCACACGATCGCCGTCCTCGGTCTGGGACGCATGGGCGGCACGATCGCGACACGACTGGCCGCCCAGGACCGGGACGTCGTCGGCTGGACCCGCTCAGGGCACACCTCAGGAACCGTCAAGACGACCGGCGACGCGCACGAGGCCGTGGCCCGGGCCGATCTCGTCGTACTGGCGCTGTTCGACGGGCCGGCCTGCCAGCAGGTTCTCGATGACGTCCGTGACTCGCTGCGAGCGGACGCGATCGTCCTCAACACCAGCACCGTCGCCCCCGCCGAGGCAGCGAGGCTGGCCGGTGACCTCGGCCCGGCCTACGTCCACGCGCCCGTGCTCGGCTCGGTGCCTGCCGCTGCCGCAGGCGCCCTCCAGATCCTCGCGGCCGCCGACCGGGACGTGCTCGAACGCGTCCGACCGGTTCTGGAAGCACTGGGCACCGTCCATCGCGTGGACGACGCCGCCACCGCCGCCGCGCTCAAGCTGATCGCCAACAGCAGCCTAGCCGGAGCCGTCCTCGCGCTGCGCGACACCCTGCGGCAGGCCGAAGCCCTCGGTCTGCCCCGTACGCAGACTCTGGACGTCCTCGAACTCGGCCAGCTCGGCGGGCTCGTGGCCCGCAAGCGCCCCTTCCTACTCGGTGAACCGACCGCTGCCACCGCCCACTTCACGATCGGTGCGCTCACCAAGGACATGGCCCTGCTCGCGGCCGCGTCGGACACCCCCTTGCGCAGCGCAACGGGCCTGGACGACCTGGCCGGCTCCCCCGCCGACCCCGAGGACGACATCGCTCTTGCCGCCACCGTCCCCGCCGTACCGGACGCCGTGCTCGAACCGCTGCGCTCCTACATCCGCGGACACGCCACCGGCGACCCCGCCCACTTCCACGACGCGTTCCTGCCCACCGCCCACATCGAGGGCATCCGGGACGGCGCGTTCGTCTCCTGGCGCCTGAACGAGTACTGCGCCCTCTTCCACGGCCGGCCGGCCCCGGACGAGGCGACCCGCACCCGCCGTATCGACGCCGTGGACGTCCACGGGAGCGTCGCGACCGCCACCATGACGCTCATCCACGGCGCCGACACGTTCACCGACATCTTCCTGCTGGCCCGCACCGACGACGGCTGGCGCATCACCAACAAGGCGTACCACCGTCACGCATGAGTGCGGGAAGCGATTCCCGTACCCGGTTGTCTTCCCGGGAGACCTACCCGAGGTCGGTCGGCACCGTGCCGCAGCGGCGGAGACCCCGGTTGTAATCCGCTCCCTCAAGCGCAGCGGAACGCCGACCGATGACCGAATCAGCCATCATCACCGCCTCAATGAGCCATACGATCAACGACCGATGGCATCGTGATCATGTTGGCCAAACGCCTGTACGACGAGGACGAGTCCCATACCTCGGGCCGGCGTCGGTTCGCCGACCGCTCCCCCTCCTTCGCGGCCGCCGCCATCGCGCCGCACTCACCGCAGCGATCTGGTCGGCCTTCGGCCTGCCCGTCCACGAGCCGCCGCACGCTGACTCCAGGGGCCCGCCCGCGCGACCGCTCGGCCTTGGCTCTCTCACGACCAGGAAGGCACCTCGTGCACGACATCGTCGCCCTCGACGCCGTCTCCCTGTCCCGCGCCATCCGGCAGCGGACCCTCTCCTGCGTCGAGGTCATGCAGGCCTACCTGAGCCACACCGAGCGGGTGAACCCGCAGGTGAACGCGATCGTCGGCCGGCCGGACCCGGAACTGTCCCTCGCTCGGGCACGCGAGCGGGACGAACAGCTGAACCGTGGCGAGTACCTCGGCTGGATGCACGGCTTCCCGCACGCGGCCGAGGACCTCGCGGCCGCCGCGGGGCTGCCCTTCACCATGGCTCCCCGCTGTTCGAGGACCGGGCGGCCGCCGAGGACGAGTTGTTCGTGGCCCGGATGCGGGCGGCCGGTGCAATCTTCATCGGCAAGACCAACACCCCCGAGTTCGGCTTCGGTTCGCAGACCTACAACCCGGTCTGGGGAACCACCGGGAACGCCTACGACCCCGCCCTGACCGCGGGCGGGAGCAGCGGCGGCGCCGCGGTCGCCGTGGCCCTGCGGATGGTGCCGGTGGCGGACGGCAGCGACTTCATGGGATCACTGCGCAACCCCGCAGTATTCAACAACGCGTTCGGCCTGCGGCTGGCCATCCGGCCACCGAACCCGGACTGCTGAAGCTGCTGAAGCTGTGCGAGTCGTCCTTCGCCGTCTTCGAGTCCCTCGGATGTTCGGTGGAGATCGCGCTTCCCGACTTCGCGCCGGAGAAGATCTGGGAGACCTTCCTGACTTGCGCTGGTGGGGCATAGCGGCGGCCGGACAGGACTTCTACCGGCCGAAGAAGCGGCGCGCGCGGCTCAAGCCCGAAGCGGTCTGGGAGATCGAGAACGGGCTCGGACTGAGCGGACTAGACGTCTCCGCGGCGGACACCGCCCGAACCGCCCTGTACGCGGCGGTGCAGCGGCTCTTCGAGAGCTACGACTTCGTCCTCGCCCCTTCGGCGCAGGTCTTCCCGTTCGACAAGAACGTGCACTGGCCCGCCGAGATCGACGGCCGGGCGATGGACACCTACCACCGGTGGATGGAGACCGTGGCCTGCTGGTCGCTGACCGGGCTGCCCGTACTGGGCATGCCCGTCGGCTTCGGGACACAGGGACTGCCCATGGGGGTGCAGCTGATCGGCCGGCACCAGGCGGACCTGGCGGTGCTCCAACTGGGACACGCCTACGAGCAGGCCACCCACTGGGTGCACCGGGCTCCCGCGCCGTCGGTCGTCGGCGGCTGACAAACCGTGTACCCCTGGGATGGCTCCGGGGAGCACACGGCAGGAATCACCCGTTCAGCGCCGGGGCGACGCGCTCGGTGCGCGTCTCGATCGCCTGGGCCGGCGCGAGGATGCCGGGGCCCAACCCCGGCAAGCCGCTTCGAGCTCCCGACCGTGTCGCGACCTCACGCCACGCAGCCTTCTAACCAAATCATCATCAAAATTGTCAACAATCACAGCTTCCTTGCCTACAGTCGGGGACTCGAACGAGCTGCACAGCCGGACCTGCCCGCCGTGTCGCCGAGGCGATGCGCAGGTACGGGTGCGGCCCACGTCACCCGCTGCACAAGGAGGTCCACGAATGGACATCAACCGCAGGACAGTTTTCCGGGGCGCCGCGGCCGTAGCCGCGTTCGGAATCGCCGAGAGCGCGGCAGGCGAGGCTTTCGCCGGTACCTCGTCGTCGCGCGGCGCCGCGAGCGCGTCCTCGGCGTACTCGCTGGAGTTCGACTCCACCGCCTGGTCGTACGACTCGGCCAACGACGTGTATTACCAGCTCGGGAAGGTGTACGTCACCAACCCGGCCGCCACGGACTACGAGAACCTGTCGATCTACGTACCGGGCGCCTACCTGACGGCCACCGCGAACAGCGACGGGACCACGTACACGGCGACGGTCAACCCGAAGGGCACCACCGGCGGCTACTCGGGACGCACGGCGCCGATCGTGATCCCGGTCAACACCCCCGGCTACTCGGCGCAGAAGCCGGCCACGTCCTACAGCTACAGCAGCGTGTCGCGGTATCTCCAGGCCGGGCACATCTACGTGTGGCCGGGCCTGCGCGGGCGGAACACCTCGACCAGCACCCGCTCCGACGCGGCGCCCTGGGGCGTGACCGACCTCAAGGCCGCGGTCCGCTTCCTCCGGTACAACAGGAGCGTCCTGCCCGGAAGCACGGACGACATCGTCCTGTTCGGCATGAGTGGCGGCGGCGCCCAGGACACCGTGGCGGGCGCGTCCGGTGACAGCCCCCTGTACCACCCCTACCTGCGAACGATAGGCGCGGCCATGGAGGACGCCGAGGGCCGCCCCCTCAGCGACGCGGTCGCCGGCGTCATGGCCTGGTGCCCGATCACCAGCCTGCACGAGGCCAACCTGTCCTACGAGTGGAACATGGGCCAGTTCGCCTCGACCGGCACGCGCGCGGCGGGCACCTGGACCAGCGCCTACTCCACGGACCTCGCGAAGGCCTGGCCCAAGTACCTCAACCGGCTGGGGCTGCGCGACGAGCAGGGCAGGCGCCTGAAGCTGACCGAGTCCGACAGCGGCATCCACCTGGCCGGCAGCTACTACGACCACCTGATCGAGGTGATCACCACCTCGCTGAACCACTTCCTGGCCGACACCACCTTCCCGTACACCGTCACGACGATGGGCGGCCCGCCCGGATCGGGCCAGACGGGAACCTCCACCACCTACGAGACGGTCGCCGACTACATCACCCATCTCAACGCCGACAGCACCTGGGTCGCCTACGACGCCACGACCAACACCGCCACGGTGTCCGGCCTCGAAGGCTTCGCCAAGAGCCAGAAGAACGCGAACAAGCCGGTCGGCGCGTTCGACGGGTACTCCCGCGCGCAGACCGAGAACGGCGTCTTCGCCATGGGGCTCGACGCCCCGGCCCACTTCGCGCCACTCACCCGGGACGTCATCAAGGCGAACGAGACGACGTACGCCACGTACTCCGACTGGGACTCCGGCTACGGCTCCTCGGCGTACGACAGCGACTTCGCCAAGAAGGACAGCGTCGGCAAGGACATGGCCTGGCGCGCCGACGCGTACAACCCCCTGTACTTCCTCTCCCCCGCCTTCGACGGCTACCGCCGGTCGCGGCCGGCGCGCCACTGGCGCATCCGCACCGGCATCATGCAGGGCGACACCGCCAACACCACCGAGATCAACATCGCGCTGGCCCTGAGGAACTACGGCATCCACGACGTCGACTTCGCCACCGTGTGGGGCCAGGGGCACACACAGGCCGAGCGCACCGGCGACTCGACGACGAACTTCATCAGCTGGGTGGCGTCCATCACCAAGAAGTAACCCCCGTACGAACGGCGTGGGCGCCTGACCGACAAACCTCGGTCAGGCGCCCTGCACCGGAGCGGACGCGGCCTCGTCGTCCCGGTCCTCCTCAACACGCTGAAGTTCCGAGGCGCCCTCGGCCGCTGGATGCCGCCGTGCGGTCAGTGCCCACGTCATGGCCGTCACCGCCGTCCCTGCCAGCACGGCCAGCAGTGCTGTGGTGTGGGTTCCGGCGCCGTCGGCGGCTCGTGCGACCGGGTTGGGCTCTCCCAACCGGTCCAGCAGCCAGCCCAGGGCCGCCGTGCCGGTGAGCGCGGCGCCGGTCAGTCGCAGCACCGGCTGAGCACGCAGTCGTGCCAGCAACAGCAGTGCGGGCAGGGCGAGGCAGACCAGCAGGAGCTGGACCAGCTCGATGCCCAGGTTGAAGCCGAGGAGGCTGGTCACGAGCTGTCCGGTGGACAGGTGCATCTCGGCCAGGACGAAGGAGAACGCCAGGCCGTGCCCGAGTCCGAAGACCCCGGCCACGATTGCCTCCCGGCCAGGGAACAACGGGCGGACGGCGTGGACGGCGCCGACGAGGATGCTCGCGGCGATGAACGCCTCGACCGGCCAGGCGGGGACGTCCAGTCGGCCGAGCGCGCTGGCGGCCAGCGCGACGGAGTGCCCTGCGGTGAAGGCCAGGGTGATGCGGCCGATGCGTACCAGTGCGGTGCGGGAGCCCACCAGGCCGTCCCAGCGACGGCCACGGACCGCCAGGGGCGCGGGCAGGAGCAGGATCAGCAGGAAGAGCAGGTGGTCGGTGCCGGTGAGGATGTGGTCGCCGCCCAGTTCGACCATCGCGAGGAATCCGCGCCAGACGCTGCCCGCCCCGAGGTCGACCTTCAGAGCCGGGACCGTCATGGTCCGGGTGTCGATCCGGATGGTGCCGACCTGGGTGGTGCCCTCGCCGTCGACCTGACCGGCCGCCCAGTCCTGACGTACCGACACCAGGGTTACGTGCGTGACGACTTGGTGGACGATGACGTCGTAGCCGAAGGTGAAGCGCCGTACGTCGCCACCGGCGGGCGGGGTCAGCACGGCCTCGGCCACCAGCTCACGGTACTGGCCGGTCGAGGTCTGTTCGGCGCGGCTGATGCTGAGCGCGCCCACGGTGACCTGCCACTGCGTACCGGAGGTTGTGGCCGGGCGGATGTGACGGCCGAGGTACGCGCGGACGGCCGCGGCCCTACGGGACAAGGTGGCCTGGGTGGCGTCGCTTAGGTCGATGCCGCTGGCCACGGCGAACTCGCCGACCGGGAGTTCCAGCCGCGCGTTCACCGCGGTCTGGTGGACGTCGAGTTCCACGACCGAGTGCGGCATCGGATGCGCGGCGGCCGGCGACGCCCCCGTCAGGAGCGCCGCCGGCACCGCGATCGCGATCCCGGCCACCAGGCGTACGAATGCTGCGGTCAGCCAGTTTCGCAATGCGGTCATGAGAACGAGAACTCGCTGCCGTAGTCGCGGGTGTGGTCCCGGTACACGGTGTGGTAGTGGATCTGGTCGCGGAAGACCACGCCGTTCTGGCACACGAACTCGACCCAGACGCTGGGACCGTCGATGCGGACGTAGTCGCCCTGGGTGTCCAGACCCGTGCCGCCGGAGTAGGCGACATAGGTCTCGGACAGCTCCTTGGCGTACGTCTTCATGAGCTGCGCCGCCGTGGCGTCGTCGACGTCGGCGACCCACGGGTGGATGGCGGCCAGGACCAGCTTCTGCTGCTGGGGCGACAGTTCGCTGACCTTGATGCCTTGCTTGGTCTCCGGGAACTTGCCGTCCTGGCTGGGGCCGAGCAGGACGTCGCCGAAGGACTGGGACAGTTCGGCCTTGGCCAGCTGGTCGGTGCTCAGGCTGCCGGTCAGCTTCAGCAGGCCGTCGCGGAACTTGGCGAGCGGCGCGTAGGTGGTGCCGTCGTCGGCGGTCCAGCTGGTCGGCTCGACGCCCGTGAAGAAGGGGCTGGCGCCGGCGACCTTGCCGTCCTTGTAGGTGATGTTGACGGCGAGGTGGTGACCGCCGAAGTGCAGCTGCCAGGTTCCGGTCGCGGACGGGGTGCCGAGGAAGGCCAGGTAGTATGAGCCGCTGCCGTACGAGAAGCCGCCGGGGCCTCCGCCGCCGCCAGGGCCGCCGGAAGGCGGGGCACCGGTGGGGAGATCGGTGGCGGTCGAGGTGGGTGCGGCCGAATCCGAGGCGGTCGGCTCCGCGGACGCGGAGTCGGTCGGCTCCGCGGTGGCCGAGTCGGTCGGCTCCGCGGTGGCCGAGTCGGAGGCGGAGCTGGTGGCCTCCGCCGAGGCGAGCACGTCGTCGGCCTCGAGGGTCTGGAGCACGTGCTCGTAGCCGGTGTCCTTGCCGGAGCCCAGAGCCACCTTCAACACGTGCTCTGCGGACGCCAGTTGGTCATCGGTCAGGGTGCCGAAGCCGATGCCGGGCCGGCAGGACGAGCCGCACGGCAGATTGGACCAGGCGGTCGCGTTCGCCTGCGAGAAGTCCAGCACCGTGGACGCCTGCTGGTCGGAGTCCAGCGTGTTCAGGAACGCGTTGGCGGCGCTGACCACGGCCGCGACACCCTTGGCGTTCTTGTCGACGGGGCGCTTGGCGGCCGATGCCGCTTTCGTCCCACCGGTGATGGTCGAAGCGTTCGCCGCGGCGAATCCACCAACGGCGAGGGTCACTCCGGCGGCCACGCCCGCGATGCCCCGCCGAACCCTGCGGCTACGCACTCGACTTGTTCTCTCTTTACTCACGACACTCCCTGAAACAAGGATGGGAGACGGTGCCGCAGGTTCCTCCTGCGGCACCGTCCAGGACACGCGCGCGATCGACGAGAGAACTATCAGCAATATTGTTGACACCTCAAGGCGAGGTTCCCCGGAGTGCGTCCCCTTCGGTGGGGTTGCTCCAGGTATCCAGCAAAAGTACTGGGCTTGTTGACAGGTTCCTCTTATCCGGCTTCCAGCAGCCGACACGCGGTCGCGAGACGGCTCGGCCGAGGATCACTCAGGCCGGGACTTCCTCGCGCCGACAAGCTCTGTCGCCGTGACCGTTCCGCTCCGCGAACCAAGATCGATTGTCAGTGGTGGGTGGCACAGTAGGGGCATCGAGTCGGAACGAGGGGGAGCTGCCATGGCCGGAAGCCAGAACTACATCAATCACGTTGCTCTTGTGCTGGACGCCAGTTCGTCCATGTCGCATCTGAGCTCCAAGGTCGTCGAAGTCGCCGACCAGCAGATTGCGTATCTTGCTCGCCGGTCGAGGGAACTGGACCAGGAAACCCGTGTCACGGTGTACGTCTTCGCGGACAAGGTGGAGTGCGTCATCTACGACAAGGACGTGCTGCGGATGCCGTCGCTGAAGCAGTTGTACCGGGTCGGGGGAATGACGGCGCTGCTGGCAGCCGCACTGAAGTCACAGCATGAGCTGGCGCAGACGGCCCAGCTGTACGGCGACCACAGCTTCCTGACGTTCGTGCTCACGGACGGACAGGAGAACGCGAGTCACCGCTGTCCGGACGCCCCTGCCAGGAATCCTCGTGAATTGGTCAAGGCCGTGGCCGAGATGATCGCGACGCAGGAGGACAACTGGACACTGGCCGTCCTCGTGCCGGACCAAATGGGCAAGCGCGAGGCCATGCGGTGCGGTTTCCCTCGGGACAACATCGCCGTCTGGGACGCCACCAGCACACAGGGGCTGGAGGAGGCCGGGCAGGTCATCCGGGAGGCCACCGAGAAATTCATGGTGGGCCGAACCCAGGGCATCCGGGGATCGCGGACGGTCTTCTCCATGGGTGCGGAGGCGGTCAACAAGGACACCATCAAGGCGGTCGGCCTCGCCGCGATGGATCCGTCGCGGTACCAGCTGATCCCGGTGGCCCGTGACGCGGCAATCCGGGACTGGGTCGTCGAATGCGGGCACACCTACCGTACGGGTGGCGCGTTCTACCAGCTGAGCAAGTCCGAAAAGATACAGGCCAGGAAGCAGATCGCGGTGCTGGAGAAGAAGACGGACCGGGTGTACTCGGGGCCCGAGGCCCGCGCTCTGCTCGGCCTGCCGAACGAGGAAGTGCGTGTCAAGCCCGACCACAACGACGACTTCACGATCTTCGTGCAGAGCACCAGCGTGAACCGGAAGCTCGTACCGAACACGCGACTGCTGCTTATGCTCTGACACGCCTACCGCTGGGGAGGGCGCCCCATCCTCGAGTCGGTGGCTTGAGCCGTCCTGCGTAGGCGGCACACCGCACACGCTTCCCGGATCACCGCCTCGGCCGGCGGTCGCCGCCGTCGGGGGCTGCGGTGAGTTCGGCGTGCAGCTGGTTACGGGTGCGCACCAGTATCCGCCCGAGCATGTTCTTGCCGTTCCCGGTTCTGCCCCGACCCCAGTAGTGATCGGTGGTGGTGTCTTCGACGATCTCTTCCTCACCGGTGGACAGAAGAATGTCACGGATATCGGCATGCGCGCGGAACTTGGTTGCCACCGCACGGCGCATCACGTCGTCCTTGACCCGCTCCCAGTCCCTCCGCAGAGGTTTGGACGCGTCACGGCCCAGCTCCGCTGCCCGCAGCGGCGTGCGCGCACGCCGGACGAGATCAGTGTGTCGGGTGCCCTTGAATTTCTGCGCCTGGAAGTAGTGCTCCGAGGTCGGCCACCAGACCCCGTCGAGGTCGAAGCCGTGATCGGAGAAGTTCGAGAAACATCCATAAGGGACTTCGTCGGCGCCATAGAAGTAGATCGTCACGGGAACCTCACGGGTGTTGCGGAAACCCGCACCGTGTCAGGCATGCCCCAGCCCCCGCAACCAGTTTTCTTCGCCGGGCCCGGCCCTCCAGCGCACCAGCGACCCGGGCCCCCTCGGAGTCAGATGCTTTCGGGAACCTGCTGGGGCAGCGTCTTCGGTGATCGGCGGTTCGCGGAAAGCAGCGCGGCCGAGACCAGCATCGCGAGCAGGCCGAGCATGACGACGGCCGAGGACAGCGTGCCCAGCATGCCCTTGGCGGCCAACAGGGCGAGCGGGCAGATGAATTCGCCGAGGAAGAAGGCCGCGGTCCACAGGCCGGTGCCACGCCCGCGGTCGGCGAAGTCGAGCCGGGACAGCGCCAGCGTCAGCAGAGAGGGCAACAGCAGCCCCGTACCGACGCAGTTGACGACGGCTCCGACGACGAGAAGGGCGACGTGGTCCGTCGCTCCCATCAGTACGAAGCCCACGGCGCACAGGAGGAAGAGGACCGGCATACGGCGTCGGGGCCGGTCGGTGAGCCTGGTGAAGAGCACCGAGCCCGCGACGGTGGCCGCGCTGGCCAGCGCCGTGACCGCGCCCACCACTCCGGTGGACCGCACGCCCAGGTCGTCCATGAGGTACGACATCTCCACGGGCACGGTGTAGAAGACCAGCGCGCCGAAGACCGTCAGCACGCAGATCCCCGCCATACGCCGAAGCGGGAAGGGGTGCCGGACAGGTGCTGCCGGCTCGGCCGTCGGGTGTGGAGTCGGCAGCACCCGGGCCATCGCCGGAGCGAGCAGCAGGCCGACGGCGTACAGCCAGAAGGGTGCTCTCCAGCCGATCGAGCCGAGGGCCCCGCCCAGGACGAAGAAGAGTGTGGCGGACGCCGATGCGCACATGGTCTGAAGGGCGAGGTAGCGGTCGCGGGTGCGGCCGCTGTAGTAGTCGCCGATCAGCGTGGTGCAGCAGGTCATGATGGCCCCTTCGGCGACGCCGACCAGGACGCGGCTGAGCACGATGCCGTAGAGGGAGCCCAGCCACAGGGGGACGGTGCCGAACACCGCGTACAGCACGGTGGCCACGACCAGCAGGCGCTTGCGGCCGAGCCGGTCGACGAGGACACCGGCGAACGGGGCGAGCACGGCCAGGGAGAGGGCGGGGACGGTAAGCACGAGGGGGACGAGTGCCTCGCTGCCCGCGACGTGCGCGAAGTGGTCCTGCATGCGCGGGAGGACCGGTGCGATGAGGACGGCTCCCAGGATCGGCAGGCAGCTGCCCGCCATCAGCAGCACGGCGGGCAGCCCGCCCCTGACGGCCGGGTCCCCCGCCGGTTCGTGGGACGGCGGGGCGGCGGAAGCGGGCATGGCGACACTCCGGGGACGTGAAGGTGGGAAGAGCGCCGTGCAGCGGACGGGATGTGCGGTGCAGAGGCACCTGCTGTCGGCTGACGGGCGCGTCGGTGTGCCACGACTATGCGTTCCGGGACTCGGCCTGCCCAGCCCTCACGTCATCCAAGTTGCCGATGCTCCTGATCCAGCGGGTGGATAGCGATGTCACCGGCTGCGCCGGGCCTCGGCGCCTTCCCGCCCGGAGGGCCGTCCTGTCCGGGGTCGGACGCTCGCGTCCGGGGTCTCTGAAGCTCTGCTCAGTCCTGGGGAGCCAGTCGGGCCCCGACGCGCGCGGCGGTCTCGCGCAGCCAGATGTGGGCCGCGTCGTGCGTGTGCACCGGGTGCCACCACAGCGCCTCTCTCAGCGGTACGGCTTCGTAGGGCGGCTCCACCACCCGGACGGCGGCGATGGGTTCCATCATCCGGGCCATGCGTGCCTGGATCAGTGCGATGCGCCGGGTGCCGGCCACCAGCAGGGGCAGCGACTGGAAGCTGTCGACGGAGACTTCGACCCGCGGTTCGATGCCGAGCATGCCGAGCTGGCGCACTGCCGGGGCGTCGTACGTTCGCTGGTAGGTCACCCAGGGAAGCCGGGCGAGGTCCTTGCGGGTGAGCCGGTCGTCGACGCTCGGGTGGTCCTGCGCGACGAGGAAGACCCAGTGGTCGTCGTAGAGGTCGGTGGCGGGGAAGTCGCTGATGACCCCGTGCGGCATGAACAGACCGTCGCTGGCGCTCAGCAGCGTGGCGGTGTCCTCCACCACGGTCGTCGGGGTCTGGGAGAAGCGCAGCCGGATCCCGGGAGCTTCCTCGTGGATCACCCGGGCCAGTTCGGCGCCGAAGATCGCCACGGCGTAGTCGGACGCCATCAGCCTGAACTCGCGGGTCTCCTTGGCCGGGTCGAAGTCCGCCTGGCTGGTGAAGAGACGTTCCAGCACGTCGTAGGCGGTGGCGGTGCGGTCCAGCAGCACCTGTCCCAGCGCGGTGAGCTCGTAGTGGCCGCCGACGCGGGCGAGCAGGTCGTCGTCGAAGTGCCTGCGCAGTCGGGAGAGTGCGGCGCTCATCGCGGGCTGGCTGAGCCCGACGCGCTGCCCGGCGCGGGTGACGTTGCGTTCCTCCAGCAGGGCGCGCAGGGCGACGACGAGGTTGAGATCCAGGCGGGCCAGGTTCATGAAGGTTCCTCCGCGGAGCGATGCCGATCCAGTGCAATCCATACGGTGGATCGCGGTTATCCACAGAATCGATTTCCCTGATCGGTGGTGCGGGGTTCAGATTAGTCGCACCGCAATCAGGAGGACATGTCCGTGAAACCTGAGTCCGTGTCCGCACTCTTCGCCGGACCTTTCGCCCTCGCGACGCTCTCGGCCCCCGACGGGCCCCGCTTCCCCGCTCTCGTCACGCCTGACGGCAACGCCCTGGACCTTCGGGCCGCGCTGGGTGACGAACAACTGACCGTGCTGCGCCTGCTGGACCGCTGGGACGAGACCCTGCCGCGGCTGCGCGCCCTGGCCGCCGACACCGGTGTCGGCCGGACGCCGATCGAGGACCTGCGGGTGCATGCCCCGGTCGAACCGCGCCAGATCTTCCAGTCGGGTGCGAACTACCGGCAGCATGTGATCGACCTGCATGTCGCCCACCGTGCCCCCGGCGACGACCGGCCCGAGGCCGAACGGCGGGCGGAGGCGGCCGAGATCATGGACCGGCGGGCGGCCGAGGACCTGCCGTACGTGTTCATCGGCCTGCCCAGCGCGATCACGGGTCCCTACGACGACGTCGTGCTGCCCGCCTGGGCCGAGAAGCCCGACTGGGAGCTGGAACTGGCGGCGGTGATCGGCAGGCCCGCCTACCGGGTGTCCGTCGACGAGGCGGCGTCGCACATCGCGGGCTACACGATCGCCAACGATCTGACCGACCGGTCGACCGTCTTCCGCAGGGACATGCCGCAGATCGGCACCGACTGGCTGCGCAGCAAGAACGCCCCCGGTTTCACCCCGCTCGGCCCGTGGATCGTGCCCGCGCAGTCCATCGCCAACCCTGACGACCTGCGCGTGACGCTGAAGCTCAACGGCGAGACCATGCAGGACGAGTCGACCAAGGACATGATCTTCAAGGTCGCGCGGATGGTGTCGTACGCCTCGCAGACGGCGCATCTCCTCCCGGGCGACCTGGTGCTCACGGGCAGCCCGGCCGGCAACGGCATGCACTGGGGGCGGCTGTTGCGCGACGGCGATGTGATGGAGGGTTCGGTCACCGGGCTCGGCGTCCAGCGCACGCGCTGTGTGGCGGAGGCGGCGGAATGACCGCCATCGATCCCCGCGACCCGGCGGGCGCGATCGCGCGGGCGGCCAAGACGTACTCCAACTGGGGCCGTTGGGGCGAGGACGACCGGATCGGCACCCTGAACTTCCTGGACGAGGACAAGCGCCGCGAGGGTGCCGGTCTCGTCCGGCGCGGGGTCAGCTTCTCGCTGTCGCAGTCCTTCGACATGGACGGCCCGCAGAAGGGCTGGCGGCGGCGCACCAACCCGGTGCACACCATGCTGGACACCGGCACCGACGCCGCGCTCGGCCACCAGGGGTTCCCGCACGGCATCGGCGGCGCCGACGACGTGATCGCCATGCCGCTCCAGTGCTCCACCCAGTGGGACGGGCTGGGGCACATCTTCGACCGCGGCAAGGCGTGGAACGGTCGCCCGGCCGAAAAGGTCGTCACCTCCGACGGCGACCTGGTCACCGGCATCGAGCACATGGCTCCCCAGGTGGCCGGACGCGGTGTGCTCCTGGACGTGGGCCGGGTCGTGGGCACCGACGGCGAGCTGCCCGACGGCTTCGCCGTCACCGAGGCGCACCTGACCGCCACCGCCGACGCGCACGGCGTGCGCGTGGGACGCGGCGACATCGTGGTGGTGCGCACCGGTCAGCTCGCGCGCGTCCGCCGGGACGGGTGGGGCGAGTACGCGGGCGGTCCCGCGCCGGGGCTCTCCTTCACCACGGCCGGCTGGCTCCACGGCAGCGAGATCGCGGCGATCGCGACGGACACCTGGGGCTTCGAGGTCCGCCCCAACGAGTTCGAGAACGCCTTCCAGCCCCTGCACCAGGTCGCGATACCCAACATCGGCCTCCTCATCGGCGAGATGTGGGACCTGGAAGCCCTGGCCGAGGACTGCGCGGCGGACGGCGTGTACGAGTTCTGGCTCACCGCCGCTCCCCTGCGCATCACTGGCGCAGTCGGTTCCCCCGTCAACCCGATCGCGATCAAGTGACGCGCCCAGCAGAGGAGTTCGCCATGAGCACAGCCCGCACAGTCTTGGTGATCGGCGGTGGGGCCGCCGGAAACGCCGTGACCGTGCTGCTGCGCCGGTCCGGTCTGACCGTGGACCTGATCGAGGCCAAGGACGACTGGAACGCCACCGCCGGTTCAGGTATCACCCTCCAGGGCAACGCCCTGCGGGTACTGCGCGAACTGGGCGTGTGGGAGCAGGTCGACGCATCCGGTTTCGGTTTCGGGTCGGTCGGCATCACCGCTCCCGACGGTACGGTCCTGCACGTCGCCGAGGACCTTCGCACCGGCGGCGACGACCTGCCCGCCACCGTCGGCATGCAGCGCCCCCACCTCCAGCGCATCCTGATCGACGCCGTGCGTGCCAGTGGCGCCTCGGTGCGCCTCGGCACCCGGGTCGAGCGGCTGGAGCAGGACGACACCGGCGTGAGCGTGCGCTTCACCGACGGTACCGAGGGCCGCTACGACCTGGTGGTCGCCGCGGACGGGATGGGTTCCGCCACCCGCGCGGCCATCGGGATCACGGCGAAGCCGGAGCCCACCGGCATGGCCATCTGGCGTGTCGCGGTCCCCCGGCCCGACGGCGTGACCCGCACGGACCTCGCCTACGGCGGCCCCGCCTACATCGCCGGATACTGTCCGACGAGCGACACCACGATCTACGCCTACGTGGTCGAGGCCAACCGCGACCGGGCGTCGATCCCGGCGGAGTCCTACGCCGACGAGATGCGCGGCCTGACCGCGGCGTACGGGGGATTCTGGCCGGAGATCACCGAGCACATCACCGATCCGGCGAAGGTCAACTACAGCTGGTTCGACCGGATGCTGGTCGAGGGTTCCTGGCACCGGGGCCGCGTGGTCCTCGTCGGCGACGCCGCCCACTGCTGTCCGCCCACCCTCGCGCAGGGCGCCGCCCTGTCCCTGGAGGACGCCTGGGTGCTCGCGCAGCTGCTGACCGGCGCCGAGGTCTGGGACGACCCGCTCCTCCAGTCGTACTACGAGCGGCGGATCGCCCGCGTCCGTCCGGTGGTCGAGGCGTCCGTGCAGATCGGGCAGTGGCAGCTCGACGGCGTACGCGACGCGGACGTGCCCGGTCTCATGGGCCGCACGATGACGATGCTCAGGGAGCTGCCGTGACCTCGCCGACCGTCGACGTCCACGCGCACGTACTGCTGCCCGAGGTCGAAGCACTCGTGGAGGGCCTGCCCGGGCAGGCGACGGCCAGAGCGCTGGACGCACGGCGCAACGGCCCCGCGGCCCTCGCGGTCAGCGGCCCCATGGTGCGCGACCGCGTCCCGCAGCTCACCGACCCGGCCGCACGCCTGGCCGCGATGGACGCGCAGGGCGTGGACGTCCAGCTCGTCAGCCCCTCGCCCTCGCACTACCACTACTGGACGGACGAGGAGACGGCCGAGAAGCTGTACCGGCTGGCCAACGAGTCGACGGCCGCGCACTGTTCAGCCGCTCCGCACCGGATGCGCGGCCTCGGCCTTGCGCCGCTCCAGCACCCTCACCACACGGTGCGCGCGCTCGATCACGCCCTGGAGCAGGGACTGGCAGGAGTGGAGGTCTCCAGCCACGCCCCCGGCCTGGAACTGTCCGACCCGGCCTACGAACCGTTCTGGTCGCGGGCGGAGGAGACGGGCGCCATCGTCTTCCTGCATCCCTTCGGGTGCACGCTGGACGAGCGCCTGGACCAGTGGTATCTGTCCAACACCGTGGGCCAGCCCACCGAGAACGCCGTCGCACTGTCGCACCTGATCTTCTCGGGAGTGCTCGACCGTCACCCGGGGCTGAAGGTGATCGCCGCCCACGGCGGCGGCTACCTGCCCACCCACATCGGCCGCTCCGACCACGCCTGGTCCGCCCGCCCCGACGCGGCCGCCGGCTGCGCTCATCCGCCCAGCAGCTATCTGAAGCGCCTGTACTTCGACTCGCTCGTGCACGACCCGTCCGTCCTGCGGGAGTTGATCCGGGTGGCGGGCGCCGATCGGGTGCTGCTCGGCTCCGACTTCCCCTTCGACATGGGCTCGAAGGACCCCGTCGGCGCACTGCGCGCCGCAGACCTGCCCGAGGCCGACTTCGAGGCCGTCCGGGGCGGCACCGCCGCCACCCTGCTCAACCTGACCCAGTCCTGAGGAGGAACCGTCATGAGCGCACGACTGCTCACCCATCTGCGGCACGTCGACCTGGCCGTGCCCGACTACGACAAGCAGCTCGACTTCTACGCGGGCGTCTGGGGCCTGACCAGGGTCGCCGAGGACTCCGGGATCTCCTTCCTCGCCGCCGAGGGCTCCCCCGAGCAGTATGTCGTCAGGCTGCGCAAGGCCGAGGAGAAGCGTCTCGACCTCGTCTCCTACGGCGCCGCAACACCGGCCGACGTCGACACTCTCGCCGAGCAACTCCTGTCCGGTGGGGTGCAGTTGATCACGCGGCCCGGCACGGTGGACACCCCCGGCGGCGGTTACGGCTTCCGCTTCTTCGACGTGGACGGCCGGACCATCGAGGTCTCGGCCGACGTGGCGGTACGGCAGCACCGCAAG
This sequence comes from Streptomyces adustus, assembly GCF_009377175.1. Classification (GTDB taxonomy): domain Bacteria; phylum Actinomycetota; class Actinomycetes; order Streptomycetales; family Streptomycetaceae; genus Streptomyces; species Streptomyces adustus. Next base: position 14,388 of record NZ_VJZD01000061.1, on the reverse strand, counting down.
ATCGAGGAGAAGGAGTCGATCCCGGTCAAGCTGTCGCACGTGGTCCTCAACTCCCCCGACCTCGACCGCACCCGGGCCTGGTACGAGACCCACCTCGGCTTCCGGCTCTCCGACACCCTGAGCTCGCCGCACATGGGCGAGGTCATGCACTTCATGCGGATCTCCGACCAGCACCACTCGATGGCACTGGCCAAGGGCCCCCACACCTCCCTGCACCACGTGTCGTTCGAGATGCGCGGCATCGACGAGTACATGCGCGGCTCCGGCCGGGTGATCCGCGCCGGTTTCCAGAAGATCTGGGGCCCCGGCCGTCACATGGCCGGTGACAACACCTTCACGTACTTCCTCGACCCGCACGGCAACACCGTCGAGTACACCACCGAGCTGGAATGTCTGGACGAGGACACCTGGCACCCGCACGTCTACGACTTCTCCCAGCCCGAGGTCACCGACCAGTGGGGCACCGCCAACCCGATGAACGAGCTGGTCGCCAAGGAGTCCTTCAACGACCCCGACCGCGGCTGCTTCGTCGCCCCGCCGGTCTGATCCCCCTCCCGACTCCCGGGGCGCGGGCGCCTGTCATCCGCCCTGACACACGGCGCCGCACCCCGGGCCCTGCCCCAGCCAGGAGCTGCTCATGCGCTTCGCCGCCTACGAACACCGGCGTCAGACCCGCGTCGCCGTCGTCGCCGACGACGGCGTGCTGTATCCCGTACCCGGCGTCCGATCACTGACCGAGATCATCGACGCCGGGGGCGGCCTTTCGGCACTCCTCGAACTCGGCGCCGCCACCCTCGACGTCCCGCCGGGCCCGCACGTCTCCCAGGTGCGTCTCCTGCCACCGCTCCGACCCGCCTCCGTGCGGGACTTCGTCACCTTCGAGGAACACGTCGAGGGCGTACGGCGCGCGGTGGAGGGCGCAGCCGGGGTGCCCGAACAGTGGTACGCCGCGCCCACCTTCTACTTCACCAACCCGCACGCGATCTACGCGACCGGCGACGACATCCCGATGCCGCCGGGCTCCGCCGTCCTGGACTTCGAGCTGGAGGTCGCCGCGGTCATCGGGCGCGAGGGCCGCGACCTCACGCCCGACCAGGCACGCGACCACATCATCGGCTACACGGTCTTCAACGACTGGTCCGCACGGGATCTCCAGTCCGCCGAGATGAAGGTGGGACTCGGCCCGTGCAAGGGCAAGGACACCGCCACCACCCTCGGCCCCTGCCTGGTCACCGCCGACGAGCTCGAACCGTACCGGGACGAGGACGGCTTCCTGAGGCTGGCCCTCACCGCCGAGGTCAACGGCGAGGTCGTCGGCCGGGATCTGCTGTCCAACATGAGCTGGACGTTCGAGGAGATGGTCGCCTACGCCTCCCGGGGCACCCGGGTCGTCCCGGGCGACGTCCTCGGCTCCGGCACCTGCGGCAACGGCGGCTGCCTCGCCGAACTGTGGGGCGTACGCGGAGAACGGACCCCGCCGCCGCTCAAGCCCGGCGACACCGTCACCCTCACGGTCGAGGGCATCGGCACCGTGTCCAACACCGTCGTCCCCGGCACCGCCCCCGTGGCCATCCCCGCCGGCCGGCGCCGCACCCGGGAGCGGCCGTGAGCGACCTGCACCCCAAGCGGCTGCTCGGCAAGGTCGTCGTGGTCACCGGAGCGGCCCGCGGCCAGGGTGCCGCCGAGGCCGAGGCACTGGTGCGGGAGGGAGCCCGGGTCATCGCCACCGACGTCGCGTCCTCCGAGGGCTGTCGTCGCCTCGACGTCACCAGCGAGCAGGACTGGGCGGAACTGGCCGCCGAGCTCGAAGAGACGTACGGGCAGGTGCACGGCCTGGTGAACAATGCCGGCATCACCTGGCGCGCCCGCATCGGCGACGTACGCCCGGAAGACCTGGCACGGGTCCACGCGGTCAACGTGACCGGTCCGCTGCTCGGCATCCAGCACCTCGCCCCGCTCATGCCGTGCGGCGCCTCCATCGTGAACGTCGGCTCCTCGGCGGCCCTCACCGCTCACTACCCGGTCGCCTACACGACCAGCAAATGGGCCCTGCGCGGCCTGTCGAAGACCGCGGCCACGGAGCTCGGACCGCGCGGCATCCGCGTCAACACGATCCATCCCGGCTACATCGAGACGGAGATGACCGCGTCCGCCGCACCGGCCTTCCGCGCCGCCAACATCCGTGAGACCCCGCTCGGGCGCACGGGCACCGCGGCCGAGGTGGCCCCGCTGGTCGTCTTCCTCCTGTCGAACGAATCGTCCTTCATCACCGGCGCGGAGATCGCCGTCGACGGCGGCCTGACCGCGCACGGCGGCGTGAAGTCCGTATCGGACGCGCTCTTCGGGGAGGCCTGCGCATGAAGCGGCTCGACGGCAAGGTGGCCCTGATCTCCGGGACCGCCCGCGGCCAGGGGCGGGCCGCGGCACTGCGCTTCGCGGCCGAGGGCGCGCTCGTAGTGGGCGGCGACCTGCTGCACGAGGAGGCACTCGAAACGCAGCGCCTCATCGCCCGCGAAGGCGGGACCGCGCTGACTCCCGGCCCCCTGGACGTCACCGACGAGCAGTCCGTCTCCTCCTGGGTCGAGGAAGCCGTGGACGCCTTCGGCGGCATCGACATCGTCTACGCCAACGCGGGCGCCGTCCGCTTCGGACCGGTCGACAGCCAGCCCTACCAGGACTTCGCCTTCACCATGCGGGCCGAACTGGACTCGGTGTGGCTGACCGTCCGATCCGCCTGGCCGCAGCTGCGGCGCAGCCGGGGCTGCATCCTCACCGTCGGCTCCACCGCGGGACTCACCGGCTCACTCACCAACCAGCGGACCGCGCACTCCGCCTCCAAGGGTGCCGTCATCGCGCTGACCCGCCAACTCGCCGCCGAAGGCGCCCCGCACGGCATCCGCGCCAACTGCGTCAGCCCCGGCCTGATCGACACCGCCGGCTCCCGCACCAATCTCCTCTCCGACGACCACCCGATGCGCGCCATCGCCCGCCACATCCCGCTCGGCCGCGTCGGACGCCCCGACGACGTCGTCAACGCCGCGGTCTTCCTCGCCTCCGACGAAGCCGCCTACATCACGGGGGCCAACCTCGTCGTCGACGGCGGCTGGTCCGCCGTCCTGCCCGGCGCGAGCCCCTGAAAGGACAACCCCCGCATGAACAAGGTCCGAGCGAGCGCCACGGAGGCGGTCGCCGACATCCACGACGGCGCCTCGCTGGCCGTCGGCGGCTTCGGCCTCAGTGGCGTACCCGAAACCCTCATCCGCGCCCTGTACGCGCAGGGCGCCGGCGATCTGAAGGTCGTCTCGAACAACTGCGGCGTCGACGGCCGGGGCCTCGGCGTGCTGCTGGCCGCGAGCCGCATCAGCCGGGTGACCGGCTCCTACGTGGGCGAGAACAAGGAGTTCGCCCGGCAGTACCTGTCCGGGGAGCTGGAGGTCGAACTGGTGCCCCAGGGCACTCTGGCCGAGCGTCTGCGGGCCGGCGGCGCGGGTATTCCGGCCTTCTACACCCCGGCAGGCGTCGGTACGCAGGTGGCCGTGGGCGGACTGCCCTGGCGGCACGGGCCCGACGGCTCGGTCGCCGTGGCCTCCCCACCCAAGGAGACCCGCGACTTCGGCGGCCGCACGCACGTCCTGGAGCACGGCATCGTCACCGACTTCGCCCTCGTACGGGCCTGGCGCGGCGACCGCCACGGCAACCTCGTCTTCCGCAGAGCCGCCGCCAACTTCAACCCGCCGGCGGCCATGGCCGGACGCATCACGGTCGCTGAGGTCGAGGAACTCGCCGAACCGGGCGAGCTGCGCCCCGACGAGATCCACCTGCCCGGCGTCTACGTCCAGCGGATCGTGGCGCTCACCGCCGAAGAAGCCGCCGACAAGAAGATCGAGAAGAGGACGGTACGTTCCTGATGGCCTGGACCCGCGACCAGATGGCCGCCCGCGCCGCCGCAGAACTCACCGACGGCTCCTACGTCAACCTGGGCATCGGCCTGCCGACGTTGATCCCCGGCCACCTGCCGGCCGGCGTGCACGTCGTCCTGCACTCCGAGAACGGCATCCTCGGTACGGGCCCCTACCCCACCGAGGCTGAGGTCGATGCCGACCTCATCAACGCGGGCAAGGAGACCGTCACCGTCCTGCCCGGCGCGAGCTTCTTCGACTCCGCCCTCTCCTTCGGCATGATCCGCGGCGGCCACATCGACACGGCCGTACTGGGTGCCATGCAGGTCTCGGAGCGGGGTGACCTCGCCAACTGGATGATCCCCGGCAAGATGGTCAAAGGCATGGGCGGAGCCATGGACCTGGTACACGGAGCCCGACGTGTCATCGTCCTCATGGAACACACCGCCAAGGACGGCAGCCCCAAGATCCTCAAGGAATGCACCCTCCCGCTCACGGGAGAACGGTGCGTGCACCGGATCATCACCGACCTCGGTGTCCTCGACATCACCCCGGACGGCCTCGCCCTCGTGGAAACCGCCCCCGGCGTCACGATCGAGGACATCACGGCCCGCACGAATGCGCCGCTCCGGGTGGACAGCATCGCTGCTGTGTGAACGTGCCACGGCAGTTCGTCGGCCTGTGAGTCGGCGGGAGCCCTGCCGAGGACGCGACCAGGTACGACGCCGGCACGCCCTGCTGCGCGGCCTGGGGCTCTGAGCATGTCCTCGGCGGCCGGCCTGGACGCGTAGGCCGCCGAGGAGTTGGTCATCGCGCTCTGCGGGGTGGGGTGAACACGTACAGATCGAGGATGTCGGGGCAGGCGGCGGCTCCTGGGCCGCCGTCCCGTACCCAGGCGGCGATGTCCTCCGTGGCGTCGGGGTCGTTGACGAGGCCGAGCCAGACCGGGCGCGCGCCTGCGGCGCGTGCTGCGGCGGAGGGCTGGACGACGACCACGTTGGCGTGTTCGCACACGCCGAGGCAGTCCGCGACGCGTACGGGTATCTCCTCGGTCAGGCGCGCGAGTTGGCGGTCGTGATCAACGCCGGTGACTTTCGGGGTTCCGCAGCAGCAGTCCCGGCAGACGACGATGCGGCACGGTGCCGGTGCGGCGGAGGTGTGCTCCGTGCCCGGTGCTTCAGGGCGCTGTCGAGCCATCGCTCGTCACACTCCTCTTCGGGGGAGATGCGTCCCGGGCGGCCGGGCGCAGGAAGCGGATCACGGGGTGGCCGGGGCCGTGGGTGACCTCGGTGCGGACGCCGTAGACCCGCTCGACGAGGTCGGGCGTCAGTACCTCGGCCGGGGTGCCCTCCATGACCGCGCGGCCGTCGCGCAGGACGAGCAGGCGGTCGCAGTACATCGCGGCGAGGTTGAGGTCGTGCAGGGCGATCACCGTGGTGACCGGCAGGCTCGCGACGAGTTCCAGCAGGTCGAGCTGGTGCTGGATGTCGAGGTGGTTGGTGGGTTCGTCGAGGAGGAGTTCTCGGGGTTCCTGGGCGAGCGCGCGGGCGATCTGGGTGCGCTGGCGTTCGCCGCCGGAGAGGGTGTGCCAGGACTGGCCGGACCGGTCGGTCAGTCCGGTGCGCCGCAGGGCCTCGGTGACGGCTTCCAGGTCGGCCGTCGTCGGAGGTGTCCAGGCGCGGCGGTGCGGGATGCGGCCCAGCGCGACGACCTCGCGGACGGTGAGCTCGGTCTGGGTCTCGGCGTGCTGTTCGACGCTGGCGATGCGGCGGGCGGTGGCGCGGCGGCCGACCTCGGCGAGCGGGCGCCCGTCCAGGGTCACGACTCCGGCGGTGGGGGTGAGGACCCCGGCCAGCAGTCTCAACAGGGTCGACTTGCCCGAGCCGTTGGGCCCGAGCAGGCCGACGGTCTCGCCGGGGCGCAGGGTGAGGGTGACGCCGTCGACGACGACCTTGTCGCCGATGCGCCAGCCGACGCGGTCCGTGTGCAGGCTGGTCATGTCCTGCTCCGTCCGCGGTAGAGGACGGCGACGAACGCCGGTACGCCGATCAGGGACGTCACCACGCCCACCGGGACCTCCTGGGGGTCGAGGACGGTACGGGCGAGGGTGTCCACCCACACCAGGAAGACGGCCCCGGTCAGCGCGGTGACCGGCAGGAGGCGGGCGTGCCCGGAGCCGGTGACGGCGCGGGTGGCGTGCGGCAGGACCAGACCGACGAAGCCGATCGCGCCGGCGCAGCTGACCAGGGCGGCGGTGAGCAGCGCGGTCGCGCAGAGCAGGACCAGTCGGGTGCGGGCGACCCGGACCCCGAGTCCCGCGGCGGCCTCGTCGCCGAAGGCGAACGCGTCGAGCGTACGGGCGTACCCGAGGCAGACGACGAGGACCACGGCCAGGACGACGGTGCAGAGCAGTACCTGCCCCCAGTCGGCGCCGGTGAGCGAGCCCAGCAGCCAGAACAGCACGCCCCGGGTGGTCTCCGCGTCCGCCGAGGTGAGGACGGTGAAGGAGGTCAGTGCGGAGAACAGTTGCATGGCCGCGACCCCGGACAGGACGACCCGGTCGGTGCTCCCGCCGAGGGTGTGGCTGAGCAGCAGCACCAGGCCGAAGGAGAGCAGCGCGCCGAGGAAGGCACCTGTCGACAGGGACACCGCTCCCCCGCCGACCCCGAGCACGACCACGGCTACCGCTCCGGTGGACGCGCCGGAGGAGACCCCGAGCACGAAAGGGTCGGCGAGCGGGTTGCGCAGCAGTGACTGCATGACCGCGCCGCACACGGCGAGTCCGGCCCCGCACACGGCCGCGAGGAGTGTGCGGGGCATCCGCAGGTTCCACACGATGCCGTCGCGCAGCGGCGCCAACGCGCTTTCGCCGAGGCCGAGATGGGACGCGACGGACGTCCAGACGTCAGCGGTCGAGATGTCGGCGGGTCCGATCGTCACGGCCACGGCGATCGACACGAGCAGCGCGACCATTCCCCCGCCCGTCAACAGCAGGGAGCGGACGTTCACTTGGCGAACCCGAAGTCGCGCAGGCCGGCGGCGACCTGCTCGATCCCCTCGATCGTGCGGATGGTCGGGTTCATCGCCTGCCCGCTCAGCAGGACGTACCGCTTCTTCTTCACGGCGGTCAGGTTGCGGGTGGCGGGGTTGGACTCCAGGAAGCGGATCTTGGCCTGGGCGGTCTCGGCGGTCTGCTGCTTGCGGGTCAGGTCGCCGATCACGATGACGTCGGGGTCGCGGTCGGCGACCGTCTCCCAGTTGATCTGGGGCCATTCGTCGTGGGTGTCGGCGAAGGCGTTCTTCGCGCCGACCGCGCGGGTGATGGCGCCGGGCGCGCCGCAGCAGCCCGCGAGGTAGGGCGACTGGGAGTTGGCGAACCAGTACATGAGGGACACGTCCGAGGCGTGCAGTCCGGCGGTGGCCGTGCTCACCCGCTGCTTCAGCGAGGCGACGAGCTTCTCGCCGCGCTCCTCGACGCCGAACGCACGTGCCAGGTCGCGGACTTCCCCGTAGACGGCGTCGAGGGTGAGCGGCTCGCTGCGCGACCCGTCACCACCGCTGTCGTTGTCCTTGCCCGCCGAGCAGTCGGACGGCGAGACGTACGTGGGCACGCCCAGCTTCTCGAACTGCTCGCGTTCGGCCACCCCGCCCTTGCCGAGGGTGGAGACGAACGAGGCGGTGACGAAGTCGGGTTCGGCGTCCAGGACCTTCTCGAAGGAGGGGTTGTTGTCGGCGAGGCGCGGCACGGAGGCGTCGGCGTTCTCCAGGCCCTTCATCACCGGGTCGGTCCAGGTGGCCGTACCGGCCATGCGGTCGGCGAGGCCGAGGGAGAGCAGGATCTCGGTGGTGCCCTGGTTGAGGGAGACGGCCCGTTTCGGGGCCGACTTCAGGGTGACCTTGTGGCCGCAGTTGTCGAGGGTGACCGGATAACCGGCGGTGGAGGTCTCCTGGGCCTTCGCGTCGGCGCCGGAGGAGCCGCAGGCGGTGAGCAGGAGGGCGGACGCGAGGAGAAGTGTCGGGGTGCGGAGAAGTGCGGAGGTGCGAAGCACGGGCATGCCTTCGGGGTCGGGGCTCGTACGCGGAGCCTGGCCTACGGACGTCCCTTCGCACCGGGGTGCGAAGGTGCCAGCAGGTCTTCGGACTCGGGTTCGTCCGGTCGGGGCGCCTTCCCGGTCTCCCAGTGGCGTCGTGCCCCGCCCGTCCCCCTCACCGCTGCGCGTCAGTTCCGGATTCGCACCGGATTCCCTGGCCTCGGATGTGGCTCGACTGGCCCGCTGAGGCTATCAAGCACCCGGCGCGGGTGGAGGGGCGGCGGTCCAGCTCCAACGCGACCCAGCCGGTGCGGCTCCGGCGGCTACCGACCGGGGGCAGCGAGCCGATGCGGTTCCGGATGTCGGACTTGGCTTCCGTTTCCGGACGAGATCGCCGGGCGCGTGTCCGGGAATGACCGTTCCGCCTGACGGTTGGGGCTTCGTTGGCTACTGTCCTCCGGGTGGACGTACGTTCGAAGGAATTCCGGTTCTGTGTGCTGGGTCCGCTGCGCGCCTGGTGGAACGACACGGAGCTGGTGCTCGGACCGCCCCAGCAGCGCGCCGTCCTCGCCCTGCTGCTCCTGCACCGCGGTCGGGCGGTCGGTGTCGGGGAACTCGTGGACGGGATCTGGGGAACCGAACCGCCGACGGCCGCCGTCTCCGTGCTGCGGACCTACGTCTCCCGGCTGCGCAAACTCCTCGAACCCGACCGGCCCGTGACCGGGGCACCGCGGCTCCTGGTGTCCCTCGGCGACGGATACGCCCTACGCCGTGACGCCGTCGTCGGCGACATCGACCTGTTCGAGGACCTCGTCGGACGGGCCGAGGCCCGGCGCGTCGCGGGCGACGACCTGGCCGCCGTACAACTACTGGCCGGCGCACTGGAGTTATGGGACGGCGTCCCGCTCGCCGGGGTGCCGGGGCCACGTGCGGAGATCGAGCGGCGTCGGCTGGAGGAACGGCGGCTGGCCGCTCTGGAGACGCGGCTGCGCATCGAGGTGGACCTCGGCGGGCACGCGCGGGTGCTGCCCGAAATCACCGCCCTGTACGAGGCTCACCCGCTGCGCGAGGCGCTCTGCGAGCTGTTCCTCGTCGCCCTGTACCGCAGCGGGCGCCGGGCCGAGGCGCTCGACGTGTACGAGCGCACCCGCCGGACCCTCGCCGAGCGGCTCGGCATCGAACCGGGCCCGCGCTTGCGCACCCTGTACGCCGGGCTCCTCTCGGACGGTCCCGGGCCGGTGGAGGTTTTCGGCACCGAGGAGCCGGGCCCTGGCGGTTCCTCCGGCGCGTCGACGAGTGGCGGCGATACGACCGGTCCGCCGGCCACCGGCGGAACAGGCGGCCCCGGTCCCGCCTTCGCGGACCAAGCGGGCGGTCCCGAACCGGACTTCGATGACGACGGCGCGGTCGGCCAGGACGATCCGGCCCGCCCCGCCGGCGTCGTCAGGCCCAGCCAACTTCCCACCGATCTGGCCATGTTCACCGGACGCCGGTCCCAACTCGAAGGCTTCGACGCGCTGCTGCCGCATCAGGAGCATCCGCGGACCGCGCTGATCGGCCTGATCAGTGGAATGGCCGGCGCGGGCAAGACGACTCTCGCCGTGCACTGGGCGCACCGGATCGCCCACCGGTTCCCCGACGGCAGCCTGTACGTCAACCTCCGCGGCTACGATCCGTCCGCGTCCCGGATGGAACCGGGCGAGGCGATCGAGACGTTCCTCGTGGCGCTCGGCATCGCCCAACAAGCCGTCCCCGAGGGGCTCGACGCGCAGGCCGCCCTCTTCCGCAGCGTCCTGGCCGGCCGTCGCGTCCTGATCGTGCTGGACAACGCGGCCGACACCGAGCAGGTCGTGCCGCTGCTGCCCGCCGCCCCCGGCTGTCTCGTCATCGTCACCAGCCGCAGCAGGCTCAGCGGGCTGGTGGCCCGGCACGGCGCCCATCCGCTCACGCTGGGCCCGCTGTCCGCCGGGGAATCCCTCGAACTGCTGGCCCGGCGGCTGGGCGACGCACGTGTCGACGCCGAGCCGGAGGCCGCCCGGGCCATCGTCGGCCTGTGCGCCCGGCTGCCGCTCGCGCTGTCGATCGTCGGGGCGCGTGCCGCCCTGCACCCCGACTTCCGGCTCGCCGACATCGCCGCCGAACTGCGCCAGGACCACGGGAGTCTGGACGCCTTCTCCGGCGGCGACCTCGGCTCCGACGCCCGCGCCGTCTTCTCCTGGTCCTACCGTGCGCTGTCGCCCGAGGCGGCCGGGCTCTTCCGCCGACTCGCCCTGCACCCGGGCCCCGACGTCACCACCGACGCGGCCGCCGCCCTGGCCGATGTGCCCGCGCGCCGGGTCCGTACGGTGCTGACCGAGCTGACCGGGGCGAGTCTGCTCATCGAGCGGGCGCCCGGACGGTTCGACTTCCACGACCTGCTGCACGCGTACGCCGCGGAGCTCGCCGAGGCCGAGGACGACGAACCGGCGCGCGGCGCGGCGCTGCTCAGGATGCACGATCACTTCCTGTTCGGCGCGCACCAGGCCTCCATGGTCCTCGATCCGTTCCGCGAGCCGATCCCCCTGCCGCCGAGCACAACGGACGTGGCACCGCTGCGGTTCAACGGCCGGGCACAGGCGACCGCCTGGCTGCGCACCGAGCGGTACGTGCTGCGCGAGATCGTCGCGCACGCCGCCGCGCACGGCTTCGACGCGCACGCCTGGCGCACCGCCGCGGCCCTGGACGTCTACTTCAACCGGCTCGGCTACTGGCACGACCTCCTGGAGATCAACACCGGGGCACTGTGGTCGGCCCGGAAGCTGGGCTCCGTGACCGGCCAGGCGTACTCCCTGTGCGGACTGGGCGTGGCGCACTCGCAGCTCAACCACGCGGCGCAGGCGCGGGAGCACCTCGAAGCCGGTCTCGACCTGTTCCGGGCGGCGGGCCACGCCGGCGGCCAAGCGCGGGCCCATCGCGGTCTCGCCTACCTGTGCAACCGGACGGACCGCCGCGACGAGGCGCTGGACCACTACGCGCGGGCCGTCGAGCTGTACCGGTCCGAGGACGACGTCAGCGGCGAGGCCGGTGTGCTCAACCAGGTCGCGTGGACGTACATCCTGATCGGCGAGCACGAGAAGGCCCTCGAACACTGCACGGAGGCCATCCTGCTCTACCAGGAGCAGGACGACCCCTACGGCGAGGCGTCCACCCAGGACACCCTCGGCTACGCCCTGCACCATCTCGCCCGGTACCCCGAGGCGATCGAGCACTTCGAGCTGTCGGCACGGCTGTTCCACGGCATCGGGGACCGCTTCCTGGAAGCCGACGTCCTGAGCCATCTCGCGGACGCCCACCTCGCCACCGGCAACCGCGAAGCCGCGCGTACGGCGTTGGGGACGGCGCTCGCCCGGCTGGAGGAACTCGCTCACACGGAGGCGGACGTGGTGCGGCGCCGGCTGCGCGAACTGGAGCCGGACCAGGCGGAACCGGGCGGGTGACGAAGGAAGTTCAGCTCAAGCCGTTGTCCTTGAGCGCTGTGCGCAGGCTGCGCAGGGCGTAGTACACCCTGGACTTCACCGTGCCCTGCGGGACGCCGAGGACGTCGGCCGCCTGCTGCGTGGTGCGGTCCGCGAAGATCGTCGCCCGGAGCGCCTCGCGGTGCGCCGGGGTCAGCGACCGCAGGGCGTCCCGTACCACCATCGAAGACAGCATCCGTTCGATGTCGTCGATCTCGACGCACATGTCGGTCAGCCATGTGTCGCCCGCGATCTCGGCCGGCCGGGCCATCCGGGTGCGGTGCGCGTCGATGACGAGGTTGCGAGCGATCCGGAACATCCAGGGACGCACCGCCATCCCCTCGCCGTCGGCCAGGGTCCGCTTGTTCCAGCAGCGCAGCAGCGTCTCCTGGAGGATGTCCTCCGTGCGGTGGGTGTCCCCGCCCAGCATCCCCAGCACGTACGAGTAGAGCGCCGGGCCGTGTTCCAGGTAGAGGTCGCGCAGCGCCCGCTCCTCGGGGGAGACGGCGCATGCCGATCCGATGACCGTCACGTTCATGGTGTGCTCCTGCTTCTCGGGGTGACCCGCTCCCGGTGCGCAGACCGGGGGCCGGGTCTCCTGGAGCTCGGAGTGTCGCGACGGGCGATGCACGTTCGTTTGACATGGGGTCCACGGGGCGATCGACAACCGGTACACGCCGCGTTGACGGCGATATACACGCAGGTCGCAGTGGATGCGGGAGCGGTCAGAGGCAGGCGTCCTCCAGCGCGTCCACCCGTCTGCGGACCCGTCCGGCGAGCTCCCCGTGCACCGAGGGAAGTGCGCCGTGGCGATCCAAGTGGTCCCACATGTGCAGCAGTTCGCGTCCGTGCGCCGCAGCCGCGCGGTCGTCGTCGAGCCACTGCCAGGCGGCCGCCGCACGTACCACTTCCTCCGGAGCCCGCCGGTCCCCGGTGCGGCACCGGATCCGGGCGACGGCCAGGGCCAGCACGACGGCCTGGCGGTGGTCGCCGCGCAGATGCGCGATGTACGCCTCCACGGCCCGCGCCTCCACCGCGTGCGGATCGTCGGCGCCCGCCTCGTCGGTCAGGTTCTCGCGCAGCTCGGTCGCGAGCGCGTACGCCTCGTCCAGCAGGCCGGCGGCCGCGAGTTCGTTGATCCGGCCGATCGGTCCGGCGAGTGCGGAGGGCAGGACCACGGCAGGTACGGGAACCGGTGCCGGGGCGGCTGCCCGTGCGGCGGCGGTGGCCCGGGCCACGGCGGTGGCCACGGCCGTACCGCCACCCACGTTGTCGCCACCCGCGCTGTCGCCACCCGTGCGGTCGTGGACCGGGCCGGGCTCCGGCGAGGATGGCTCCTGCGGCACGGATACGGGGTCGGACCGCTTGCTCTGGTCGGGCTCGTCGAGCCGGTCTCGCCCTTCGAACTCCTCGGGCTGGTCGGGCTGGTCGGGCTGGTCGGGCTGCGCCTTCGTCGTCGAGGTGAGCAGGCGGCTGGAGCCGTCCGGGGACACCTCCAGGACGAAGTGGCCGTGGTCCGGGCCGTCGTTCACGGTCGCCTCGACGGCGGCGTCCCGTTCGACGGCGTACCGCTGGAGCCGGTCCAGTACGGCCTCGTGCACGGACTGCCCCGTCTCGGGGACGAGGGATTCCCCGTCGATCGCGGCGAACCCCTGGTCGGAGATGAGCACTTCGTAGCGGGCCATGGCCGTCCTCCTCATGAGGTGGGGGTCGGGGACAGGGACTCGGTGGGTACGGCGCCGGGCAGGGCGGTCTGGACGCCGGTGGGCGTGGGAGTGCCCGACGGAATGGCCGCGACCCCCGCGTACTTGGCGAACTGGGCGCGGACCGCCGCGACATAGCCCTGCGCCTCGGCCGTCTTCGGCACGCCCTTGGCGGCGCGGACGGCGTCCATCCCGACGTCGTAGCCGGCCAGAGCGAGGTCCAGGACGCTGCCCACGGCCTCGTTGGCGTCGATCATCCGCTGCGCCTGGCCGGCCAGATCGCAGATGTAGCGCCCCTGGGCCATGATCGAGTCCTTGGCGTCCAGAGCGGACGTCTTGCCGTTGCCGTCGTCGTCCTTGCCGTACTGCTTGAAGACGTCGGGCAGCAGCTGCGAGATGCCCTGTCTGCCGTCCGGGCCGGTCAGGGAGGCGTTGAAGCCGGACGCCTTCTCGATCTGGGACGCGATCACGATCGGGCCGATGGCGCTGCACACCGCGCCGGCCTTCTGGATGGGGTCCACCAGGTCCTCGGGGACCGTCGAGGTGTCGAGGTCGCCCTGGCCGTCGCCCTGGAAGACGGCCAGCACCGAGCTCGCGTCGCTCGGGCCCGGGATGTCGCCGCCGCCCCCACCGCCGAAGATGCTGTGGAAGAGCAGGTAGATCGCGATGAGCGGGGCCAGCAGCACCCCGAACCCGCAGAAGACGATGACGATGACGGTCCCGCCGGCCAGGCCGAGCGGGAAGAGCAGACAGCCGGCGCCCCCGGCGGCGATCGCCGTGTTCCGCGCGGACTTCGAGCCGCCCTCCTCGCCCTGCTGGGTCGGCGCGCCGCCCTTGTCCTCCGCATCCTCGCCCATCGGTGTCCGCCTTCTTCCTCTCACCTTGAACCGCTGTACCGGGACGGCCCGTTGTGCTGTCCGACCGGCTCGGGAGATGGAAACGGGCTGTGGAACAAACAAGTTCAAATCAGTGGAAACCAAATTGAGTCAGAGCAGCGGACATACGAGGCAAGAGGGGGGCGGGGCAGCCATGGAAGCGTCTTCGGCGAGGCCGCCGGTCCAGGCGGGAGGCTGGGTCCGGGGGCCGAGCACCCCCAGGTCCGGACCGGCACGGACCACCGGGGCGGCACCGACCACTGGGGCCACACCGACCACGATGCCTGCGCAGGCCCCCGTTCCGGAGCAGGCCCCAGTGGCGGCGCAGGCTCCCGCGGCCGCGCAGACCGCACCGGCGCAGACCGCACCGGCGCAGACCACCGCCC
>NZ_VJZD01000060.1 GCF_009377175.1 Streptomyces adustus | reverse complement strand
TGGCGCCCTTGCCGCCGGGATGGACGGCCAGGTCGGAGCCGAGCACCGTCTCGCCGGCGTCCGGCCGACGCTCGACGCCGATCACCAGGTCGGCGTTGGCGGACCCCACGACCAGGAGGTCGTAGTCGTACATGAGAAGCACCTTCCCCAAATGGGTTCTGCCGGGGGCGAGGGGCCCCGTCTCGCGGTACCCCCTCGCCCGGCCCGGCTCGAGCTGCGGTGTCAGCCGTGGAAGCCGGCCACGTTCTGCTTCGTGACCACCTTCACCGGCACCTTCACCATGTCGACGACCTACTTGCCCTAGACGGCCTTGAGCGCGTTGTCCACGGCGATCCTGCCGAGCTGGCTGGGCTGCTGGGTAACGGAGGCGTAGAGCGTGCCGCCCTTCACGGCGTTCAGACCGTCAGGGGTGCCGTCGAAGCCCATGACCTGGACGGACGTGCCGACCTTGGAGCCGAGGGCCTTGATCGCGCCGAGCGCCATCTCGTCGTTGGCCGCGATGACGCCCTGGACGTCGGGGTGGGCCTGGAGGAGGTTGGACATCACGTCGAGGCCCTTGGTGCGGTCGAAGTCGGCCTGCTGCTGCGCGACACGACCAGGGCAGGAAGAGGTGCCCGAAGGGACAGCGGAATCCGCCTTTGACGGGACACAGTCCCCCACATGCCCCGCATCCCGCACCTCGCGCAAGCGGCCTGGGGAAGTACAGAGAGGAAAGCGTGAGAGCCTGGCCCGACCGCGGACGACACCGAAGTCGCCACTGGCCCTCGCCGCCCTGCGCGTCGAATGCCGATGCCTGTCCCTGTCTCCCCCCTTCCTGGCGTCCCCCGCTCGGCCGCAGGCACCCGTGGCTGACGCCCGTTCCATCTGATCATCGGTAGGCCGGCCCCGAATGCCTGACACACTCTCACCTCCACCATCGAACCGGCGTCGGACGTAGGAGAGTTGACGGCCCCCTCCATTGAAAGGCAGCTCCATGGCGCTTGCCCTGCTACACCGTTGGCGACCGAAGAACACAGGCGCTGCACGAGCGGGTTTCTCCATGCCCCTGCCGTCCGGCGCGGGCGGTATCCTGCGCGAGGTCGTCGACCCGATGGGCTCGCCGATCGCGGCGGCGGACGTCGCCGTCACCGCCCTCGACACACATCGCGTAGCGGCCCGGGGCACGACCGACCCCTATGGCTTCTTCCTCGCGACGCTGCCACCTGGCCGGTACAGCCTCCGGGTCTCGGTGGACGGACTGCAGCCTCATGGCGAGACGCTGGAGATCGAGGCAGGGGTGGTGGCCGACGAACGCGTCTGGCTGCACCCGGCCGAGAACCTTCAACTGCCGACACCGGGCACCTGGCTCTTCGATCCGCCCCACACGGCCATCCGCTTCATCGCCAAGCATGTCGGCATGGGCCACGTCCACGGCCGGTTCGAGCGCTTCGAGGGCGCAATCCGGATCGCACCCGACATGACACAGTCCAGCGTGCAGGTCCGCATCGACGCATCAAGCATCAACACCGGCAACAACACACGGGACAACCACCTGCGGTCCGCGGACTTCCTGTACGTCGAGGAATTCCCGTTCATCGACTTCACCAGCACGCGTTTCTCCTACCGCGGCGGAAGCAAATGGGTCCTCCAGGGCTCGCTGACGATGCACGGCGTGAGCCGCTCGATGTCCCTGGAGACCACCTACCTCGGAACCGTCAACGGCGGCTACGGCCAAGAGCTGCGCTGCGCCGCCCTGGCAAAGGGCGAACTGCACCGCGAGGACTACACCCTGAACTGGCGGTCGATGCTGGCCCGCGGCATCGCGGTGGTCGGGCCCACGGTGCAGCTCGAACTGGACGTCCAGGCCATGCACCGCACTCATGACACTCCCACGCCACCCGAGTAGCACGTCCCTCCAGGACTCGGGAACGGAAGGAGAGACAGCCCTCCGTACTGCGCACGGACCCGCCGCCCGTCACGGTTCGTCGACAGGGAAGAGGCTTCTCACGGCCGGTGGCCGGAACGGACTCGGCTGCGGATGGCGGCGATCTCCATCATCCAGCCGAACAGTCGCGTCGCCGCCTTGTCGCCCTTCTTGGGGGGAAACGCCGGCTTCCAGCGGGCGATGCCTGTGTCCGTCTCGAACATGAGGTTGCCGTGCGAGAGGACGCAGGCCTCGGGGCAGTCCGTGGTGCCCGAGGTGTAGATGACGGTGGCGGTCGACTCGGGGGTGACCGCCTCCCGGTGCCGGTGCACCACCTCGTCGTCGAGATGGGCGCCCGCCTGGTACAGGTCCCGGACGCAGCCGGTGTCGAGCCGCCACAGTTGGCGCAGTCGTGGCAGCCGGGTGAGGTTGGTGGCGATGGTCATCGCGTGGTTCCCGTGCTCCACGATCGCCGTCGACACTTCGGCGTCGTACAGCATCCAGAAGCACTCCTCGGCCGAGGAGGTCGGGTGGATCGGCACGCCCTGGGCACCGATCGACCACAACGCGAAGTTCAGGAGTGTCCACTCATAGCCGCTGCGGGACATGACGGCGACCCGGTCGCCGGGGTGAACACTCAGGGCCAGCAGCCCCTTGGCGAGGGCGAGTACCTCGTCGCGGAACTCCGCGGAGGTCACGTCCTGCCACTGTCCCTGCTCGTCCTTGCGGCCGAGCGCGATCTGCCCCGGGTCTTCCTCCGCGGACCGGAAGACGACGTCGGCCAGGCCGCCGACCGGCGGTGCCGACGCCGACGGAAGAGTGGTGAACTCGCGCAAACCGCACTCCCCGACTCTGCGACGCTCTGCACAGCGCCGTGAACGCTACCTCACCGAATTCTCCGGCGTTGCCTGCTGGTTGTCCTCCGGGCAGAGCTGGTGGGGCGGCGCGGCACCCGGGGGCACACCGGACGCGGAGCTGCCGGGGTGAGCCGGAGCCACTGGACCGGACCGGCAGCCGTGTCGGCGCGGCGCCCCCTCCCCCGCGTGCGGGACTACCTCGTGCCCACGATACGCAGCGAGGCCAGGATCAGTGCGCGAGTGACGGTCAGGACATCGGCGAGACACACCTGCTCCTGGGGCCCGTGCGCCCAGCGGACTTCACCGGGCCCGTACTGGAGCGTGGGGATGCCGTGTCCGGCGTACAGGCGCAGGTCGCTGCCGTAGGGCGCACCCTGTTCCCTGGGCGGCCTGCCGCCGGTGATGTCGGCGTGGGCGCGACCGACCTGGGCTGCCAGGGGGTGGCCGTCCGGCATGCGTCCGCTGGCGAACTGGCCGCCGGGCCAGGTCACCGTGGCCGGGTGGGCGCGCAGCCAGGGGTCGTCGGCGCAGGCGCGGGCGATGCAGTCCTCCAGTTCCTTGCGGGCGCGGGCCGTGTCCTCGTCGAGCCGGACTCCCAGTCGTCCCTCGGCCACGAGGAGGTCGGGGACGCTGCTGGCCCAGTCGCCGGCGTGGATCGTTCCTACGGACAGCGGGTAGGGAACGGGGTAGGCGGCCATCAGCGGGTGGGGGTCGGTGTTGCGGGTGGTTTCCAGGCGGGCCAGAGCGTGGTGGAGCGGCAGGTAGGCGTCGAGGGCGCTGACGCCTGCGTAGCGGGTACTGCCGTGGGTCGCCTGGCCCGGGACTTCGATGCGGAAGGTCAGGGCGCCTGCGTTCGCCGTCATCAGCGCGCCGCCGGTCGGTTCGGCGATGACGCATGCGTCCGCGGTGTGACCGCGGCGGAGCGTGCCGAACGCGCCGAGTCCGCCGTCCTCTTCACTGACCACGAAGTGCGCCGCGAGACGGCCGCGCAGACGCACCCCGCTGGAGCGGATGGCTGTCATGGCCGCGAGCACGGCCGCCAGACCGGCCTTCATGTCACAAGCGCCACGACCGTGGACGATGTCACCGGTGACCCGGGGCACGAACGGGTCGCCCACCCACCGTGCCCGGTCGCCCGGAGGAACGACGTCGACATGGCCCTGCAGGGCGAGTACCGGTCCGTCACCGCCGTCGCGGGTGCTGCCCACCAGCCCCCAGGCCTCGTCCCGCGGCACCTCGGCGCCCGGGTAATCAGGGTCCGCACGCAGTTCTTGCAGGTCCATGGACCACAAGTCGGTTTCGAGATCGAGCCGCTGGAAGTGACGGGCCAGCATGTGCTGCAGCTCGGACTCAGCGGCACTTCCTGTCACACTCGGCACAGCGAGCAGTTCCAGCAGCGTCCGGCCGAGGGCGGCCTCGTCCACGGCGGCCAGCGCGGCGGCTTCGGCGGCGTTCAGGGACACGGTCATCGCAGTACGGCTCCCGGCAGGTCGGCGTCAGGCCGTTCCAGAGCCTAGCCTCGCCGTTTCAGTTGGGGCGATGAGGCGTCGCTGAGGGACAACTGCCGGGTGACCGACGCGATTTCGGTGCTCGGACATGGCGGAGTCCCGGCGCGGTGGTCGGCCCGGGACCGGACGCTCCATCGGCGGGGGCGCGGGAGGGGGTGTTCTTGACGGGGAGGTCTGTATGACTTTGCAAATCGTGGGTGCTCTCTGTGTCGCCATCGCCATCGTGGGAGGAGGACTGAAGATCAACGAGGTGGAAGTGCCACGCCTCTCACCACGACGCATGACCGCACTGGTCTTCGCCGGACTCCTCTTCCTCGGCGCAGGACTCCTGGCCGACCGGACAACAGACCGTGCCCCCTCGGCAGCATCTCAACCCACCGCGTCGACACGATGAACATCGCGGGCGTCGACCACCTCGCCAACGACACGGAAGGAGGCGTCATGACGGACGAAATCGGACCGTTCCGGGGCATGTGGGATGCCTGGGACGAAGCACACGACGAGATCACCCGTAAGCCGCTGTCCCATTTCCGCCGCGCCGCGGACATCCAGTTCGACGAACTGGAGGGACACCTTGCAGCCGGCGATCGAGAGGCCGCCGCCCGTGAAGTCGCGGACATCATCAGCATCGCGATCAATACGATGCGCTGGCTCGGACACACACCGGAGGAAATCGCGGAGATCACCCGGAGCCGGGCTGAACTCCGGATGAAGGGGCAGGCCTCCAGCATCCTGATCAAGTACATGGACCAGTACGGCATCTGATCAACAGCGGGGGCACACGGACCTGCCCCACACGGCCCCGAGCACCCGGCCCACGAACAGCCGCGCCCGCCGGGCCGACGTCACCGCCACGTCCACCTGTAGGAGCGTCCGAACCGAGTGGGATACGACGCGGCATGATCTCCTACTCCCACTCCCCCACCTTGCTGCTCAAGCACCAATCGCCGGATCCCGTGCTGCGGTCGCCAGCGGCGTCACGTCAGTTGGCCGAGTGCGCCACGAGTGCTGTCAGGACCGGCCGCGGCGGGCAGGTCGTCCTCGGACGATTCCCGCTGCCGCACCGGTGCTGTGCGTCCTGCTACGACCAGGTGGTGCGGGAAGCCGATCCGCAGTACGGCCGCGGAGACCGCCGCCGCGAGGACTACGAGAGCGGCCGGCAACAGCGCCCGGTGGTAGCCATGGTGGAGGAACGGCGCGACGGCCAGCGGGCCGAGGATCTGGCCGACCGAGTATCCGGCGGTCAGCAGGGCGACCGAGCGGGGGAACCGCAGATGGGCTCCGGCGGCCAGGGCGAGCGTGCTGACGCCGAAGGACATGGCGCCGAACAGCACCGCCGATCCGAGGGCCGCAGCCGTACCGCCGACCAGTGCGGGCAGGGCGATGCCGGTCGCCTGTGCCCGAAGGTGCAGCCCATGACGAAGAGGGGGCAACCTCGCACCGCGTCGAGTGGAACGCCGGCCAGATTCCGCATATTTAACAGTTAAGTAGAAAGAAAGCCGGGCCGCCCCGTCCGCCGGCCGAACGCGCGGCCGCATCTGCGGTGACTCCGGCATCGACCGCTCGCTCGTCGCCGCCACGATCGCGGCAGAACCATTCCGTCCGACCGCTCCTGCACCCACACCCACACGCATCACATGGCCCCCCGTTGACCTGGATCCCCGTCAAGGAAACCGCCGATGTCGCTATTTGACATGAATTCTTTCACTCTCATTCCGCAAGATGAGATAGGGAGAAGCCGTCTCGTCTTCAACGAGGCGGTGAGCTGCGACGATTTCCTCGACAAGTGCCATCTCCTTGACGCCGCCGCAGCGGGAACCACCGGGACCAAGTGGATTGTCCGTGGGCTGGTCAAGGATCCGATGTCGGCGGCTGAGATCGGCGACGCGCTCGGCTTTGACGGTCCCGTGGAAGTGACCTCCCTCCCGACGTCCACCGAGTTCGGCACGGGCTCCTTCCTGCGGGTGGCCCGCTGCGCATCCGACCGCATTCCGTCCCCCGCACATCAGCACCAGACGCTGGAACGGATCCGCAAGGTCTACGCATACGGCAAGTCGCTGAACGAACGGTTCCACGAAGAAACCGATGCGCTGCTGGACAAGGCCGCCGACGCAGGTCTCCGCATCGTCTGCAACGACCCGAGGAACGAGTGGGGAAGGAACGCGGTCGACGCCGAGGTCTTCACCCGCCTGATCACCAACCTCTTCCACTACGACGAAGAGACGGCGACGCGCATGCTTCGCGGACAGGGCTACTCACCCCTCGGCCACTGCCTCTTCTCGCTCAACGACGCCGACGGCACCCCTCTCTGCTTCTTCGTGATCGCCGAGTGGCCGTGGGGATTCGAGGCCACCTATACGATGATCGACGCCAGATGCACCGGACCGGCACCGCGCATGGGGGCCGCCAGAGTCTTGATGATCCTGGCAGGTGCGCTGTTCACGAGCCGCCACGGCAACGACGCACTGGTGTACGGCGAAGCCGATTACTTGAACATGCGCCCCTACGTCCGGTCCGGTTACGACTCGCAGCCCCCGGAGATACTCGGTGGACCGCATCCAGTGCACACGAACATCGCCTGGGCAGACAGTCCCGTAGGCCCCTTCGGTGACGATTCGGGCGCATCGGTCACCCGGCCGCCCAGATTCGGCGAGACCGAATACACCAGCTATACGGTGGGTCGCCTCGATCCCGAGAGAGTCGCGCCTTTCATCGGGCGAGCTTTCGAGCTCCTGGACGTCAGATGACCGCGCGGCAGGCTCCCGCGAAGGTCTCGCATCAGCAGCTGTGACGCGTATGCACGGACTGTGTCGCAGTGACGTGGACTGTGCCGCGACGTGCGCTCACGCGTTCGCCGACACCCGGTCCACGCTGCGCCGTCGAGGCACGCCCGAGGGTTCAAGGGCCGCTCCCTCGCCACTGCGGATGCCGCTCGGGCCGGCATCCGGCAGCAAAGGGCGCAGGCCGGTGGACGGTCAGCATCTTCACCGCGCCATGGCGGGGTTCCCCGGCCGAAACGAGGCCGACCGAGTCGTTCCGCCGCAGAAGACACGGGCCGCGTACGAGACCGTGCAGACGCGTCATCCGCGGGGGAAGGCCATCATCCGGGTACGCGAGGACCGGAAGCCGCCGAGGGTTCGGTCCCACCAAGACCGTCGAAAGTGTACGCGCACCCCCATCCGCCCGACTTCCTCAGTGAGCCTTGGCGTAGGCCTCCCGGATGCTGGCGGGAACGCGGCCTCGCTCGTTGACCTGGAGGTCGTTCTCTCGCGCCCAGGTCCGCAACTCCTCGGCGCTCGGCTCCTGCGGCGCCTGAGGCTGCGAACGACCCGCGCGCTTGGTCCGGCCTACTTTGCGACCGCCGACGATGAACGGTTCCAGTGCCTCGAAGAGCTTGTCGTAGTTCTCCGAGACAAGGTCGATCTCGTAATTGACCCCATCGAGCGAGAACGTGTGGGTCTGAACCTCATGCGATTCCACGCCGGTCAAGTCGTCCGTGTACACGGTCACAATCTTCTGAGCCATGATCGGATGTTACCAGCTTGCACCTTCTCATCAAGAGTCGACGGAAATATCGGAGACTCGGAGAAAGAAAGCGAGATGGACTTCACCGATTCCCGGGAGCGTACCGCACACCCGCGCATTCATGGCGCATACCGGGATGACCGGCCGCCCGAGACTGTGCAAGGGATCAACGGCTCGGACAAACTGCCTCGGGATCTTTCTTCGCTTTTCTGACGATTGAGACGGAACGCCACTTCCCCCGCCGGCGCCGGACGCCGCGTCCAGCAGGTCGAGCGGCAACCGCAAGGTGCAGGGTGGCGGTTGCCCACCCGACGGCGCGGCCACGTCTTCGAAGAAGGACACTCACCTGCCATTTTCAACAGCATGGGCGGGACCTATCGGAGCATGCAGCGATATCACCCTGCCAGAATTCGGGTTCAGCCCGATGGCCACAGCCAAGTGAAAAGGACTTTCCCGCCGCCGAAATCCGCTCCGTCAAGCGGCACAGAGTACGGTCTGAGCGGCCTGGACATGATGGGGTGATTCATCAGATGGCCGGTGGTGGATCGAGCCGCTCTCAGGTCTGCCCCGAGTGCAGTTCGCCGGGCTGCCGGCACCGGTGCGGCGCCGCGGCGGTGCCGGCAGCCCCTGGCCCCCTGAGGGACGTCCCGGCGGCTCGTCTGCCGCGCAGAGACAATCTCAGGTCCGATTCTCTTGCCGTGGGCAGTCCTCGCATCGCAGCCCGGTCGGCACATTGCCGCACGGAGGACGGGGCTGTTGCGGTCCGGGCGACCGGGAGTCGGCCATGTCGGATCGCCCGGCGCCCCGAGCCGAGGCAGCCGGTGGGGGAATCGCGGTAGGTCAGGAAGAGGCGACGAACGAGGCGCGTTCGGGATCAAGACCGAGATCGGGACCGAGATCGGGACCGGGATCGGGACCGGGACCGGGATCAGGTCTTGAGGTGGCCGCTGTTTCGACGTCGGAGCGCGCGCCGCGGCCGGGGAGATCCACCACGAACATCGCCAGCAGCACCAGTGCGCATCCGGCGGTCTGCCGCACGGACATGGTCTGACCGGCGAACAGCCTGAAGGCGGCCGCGAACACAGGCTCCAGCGTCATGATGACGGCCGCCCGTTCAGGGCTGAGCCTGGTCTGTGCCCAGGTCTGGACGACCAGCGCGGCGGCGGTGGCGAGCACGGCCGTCCACAGCACCCCGTACCAGGAGGTTCTGTCGGGTGGGATCAGGTCCAGGCCCCCGGCAGCGCGGCGCACGTCGCGCTCACCGCCACGGACACCATCTGCGCGAAGGCCAGACCGTAGGGGTCGCGCCCGGACGCCCAGGCATCGGTGCCGAGGATCTGCAGGGTGATACAGACGGCGCAGGCCAGGGTGAGCAGTTCACCCGGTCCGACGCTGAGCCCTCGCAGGGTCAGCGACGCCAGCCCGGCCGCTGCGAGTACGGTCCCGGCCCAAGGCCGTAGGGGTGATCCTCCGGCGCAGGACGAGGGCCGACAGCAGAGGTGTGAAGACCACGAACATGCCGGTCACGAAGGCCGACACGGTCGCCGAGGTATGGCGCAGGCCGTACACCTGCAAGGTGTACGAGGTGCCCAGGGTCAGGCCGAGCGCGACGCCCCGGACCCAGCCGGCCGGATCGAGGGAGACGACGGCCCGGGGACGCAGCACGGCCAGGACGAGCGCCCCGACCGTGAACCTCGCGGCCATGAAGTCCATGACGGGCATGCGCCGGGTCGCGTCCTGGACGACGAGGTAGATGAATCCCCACACCGCGGTCACCGCGACCAGCAGCATCACTGCGGTCACGGTTCCCCGGCGCATCTGCTCCGGCCGGGCTGGGGCCGCGGTGGCCACAACGGCACCACGGCCATCGACGCTTGCGCCCTGACCAGCCGCGGGCATCCGGATGCCTGGTGGCAGCGGCACTTCTGTCAGGCCCAGCAAGTGCTCAGCTTCTGATCGTTCGCTGATGCAGTGTCACCTGCTCACTCCGGGAACCGGTACGGGCAAGTGCGGCCACCTGCGCCGCTGCACCTCGGCCTCAAGGACACGGATCCCCAGTTCACCGGCTGCATCGCTCGAGCAACGAGATCGTTGCCGTCCGTCGACGGCCGGTCAACCGTCTGTGCCGGCGGCGGGGCCACAGGTGCAACGGGTCTGCCTCCACAGGCACGCTTGAACCGAGGTCGTGGCGAGGCTCATGAAGGATGCGGGTGCCGCTGCCGGTTCGCCGGGCCATGCGCCGACGCTCTCGGCTGCGCCTCGCGGACGCAGCACGGGCCGCTCCCTCAGCGTCCGTTCCGGCCGGAACTCCCGCGGCGACGCGCCCGATCGATGCGCCCCGGGCGCGACGCCCGGTGACCGGGCTCCGGTGCCGCACCCGCGGAGGAGAAACCGCCGGGGATGGGAAGGCGCCCCGGCGTGTGCGCCTCGTGGGGTGCGGGCGCGTTGGTAGGTGCAGGGGCGCGCTGGGCACGAGCCAGCACGGTGACGTGGGCGATGAGTGCCGCGCAGGCGGCACAGACTTCCTCGACGCTCCACATTCGTCCGAAGGCCGGATCGTGCCGCATGATCAGAACGGTGCCTCCGGCGCACCGGTTCCTGGTGTCGGCGTGGGCGGCGCAGTCCTGTGCGCGGCAGTGACAGGCCGCGCCGGAACGAGGTCCGGCGGCCTTCGCGTGGGCCGCGGCGTGTGCCGCGGCGAATGCCCGTGCGGCGGCAAGGTCACGCGTGACGGGCGGCATCCTGCACCCGGCTGTGCTGCAGGTGACGGCCACGGAGCGGTCGCGGTGCGCGACGAGCCGCACTGTCCAGCTTCGCCCCGGTAGGAAAGCCGCGGACTCACCGCTGTGGTCAGCCGTCAAGGAGGGTCGTCCTTTTCGCTCGGGGGGGTGGACAGCTCACGTGCCTTGTTCTGGGCTACCCGCGGACAGCCCCGGCACGCCGGGGCTCGGGGATGCGGCAGGACGGTGTGCCTGTCCGTACACACCCTCCCACGACAGAGCGGGAAAGTGGCCTGCGGCCTCGGGTCCATGGCAGCGGCCGACTCCCACAGGACGCTCACTCCCCCGTCGTCCGGCGCCGCGCGGGGAGGCGGAGGGCCCCCGCGCGGCACGCCGACGCGGGCCGCCCGCCACCGTCCGCGCACCGCCGGATCACCGACTCGGGCAGAAGACCTGCCCGACTTACTCACGCCTCCCGCCTCGGCAGGCTGCGACCGGTACTTGGCAGAAGACTGGCCCCGCGTCGTGGACTCGGACACCTCCGGTGCCCGACGCATGCCGGCCAACCCTCGGCATCGCACATCGGTAAGGATCCAGAACACGATGAAGTCCATATTCAAGACCCGTGTACGTGCGGCTGCGGTCGTCGGAGCTCTCGCGGGCGCGCTCACCATGGGCGTCGCTGGCTCGGCATCCGCGTCCTCGGTCCCCGCCTGGCAGCTGCAAGTCTGCTCCTGGGGCGACTACCAGACCAACGTCTACTGGGGCAACGGCGGCTTCATGGGCGTCCCGGCCAACGAGTGCAGGACCGCCTACTGGCAGCGCACCAGCTCCACCTATTACGTGGTCCACGTCGATGCCTACGTCAACAACGGCGGCTACATCGCCGGCGCCGACGTCAACATCGCCCAGGGCGCCGGCCTGGCCACCGGCGGAAGCCGCAACGCTCCCTACCTCTGGTCGTTCTGAACCGACTCCCCGATGTCCGCCATCGGGATCGGGCACCCTTCGCGCCCGCGGATGCGAGGGGTGCCTCGGCCCCGGCGTCCGCCACTGTACGAAGAGGGGACAGCAGCGCGAAGAGGTGCCCTTCGCGGCATGGGGGCAGGAGACAGCCGATAGCGACCGCCCGAACCGGAACGGCATTCCGATCGGCTGTACGGCACGGCACAAGGTGGTATGACGGGCGCGCAAGCGCGGAGCATGCGGACCGAGGACGGTCATGCCTACGGCCGCGATCGGTGGCCTGACATACCGGCATATCTGCCCGAAAGGCTCTTTGTTCGCAGACGGAACATAATTACGATCGACCTCATGAACAGAGCTGCCAAGACCGTCGTGACCGGCGCCGTCACTGCACTGCTCGTCGCCGGCGGGGTCGGCGCCTACAACCTGCTGCACGAACTGACCACGGTCGGCGACGACGGTACGGAGCCTGCATTCGACCCGGCGGCGGTGTCGAGGACACCCCCTTCCGGCGACAAGGCCGAAGAACTGGCGGAGACCTTCCTCGGCAACTGGTCCCTGCAGCATCTCGACTCCGCCGCCGCCGACACCGACGAACCCACGTCGGCCGTCCAGGCCTTGAAGGACTACGCCGACGGACTGCATCTGAAGAAGCTCTCCTTCAGCCACATCCGTTCGAGCGGGCCGTCGGCCGTCACCAAGGGCGCCACCAAGGTCGCCTTCGACGTCACGGCCGAGGTCGACGGCGGTACATGGAGCTACGCGAGCGCGGTCGCGGTACGCCAGAGCAGCAACGGGGCGACCGCCGTCCGCTGGAACAACTCCGTGCTCTACCCGGGCCTTCAGAACGACCAGTCCCTCACGGCGGGGCAGCTTCCCCCCGGGGCCAGTGACGCGACTGTCGTCGCGAGCGACGGCAGGACCGACCTGTCCGCCTACCCCTCGCTGCGGGACATCGTCGCCAGCATCCGCAAGCACGCCCCCGCCAAGGGCGGCACCCCGGGTATCGGGGTCGCCGTGGTCGACGGGGACGGTATCGGTGTCGAGGCGGCGGAGGTGTTCCGCAAGGGCAGGACCCCGGCCATCAAGACCACCATCGACGCACATCTGCAGGAGGCCGCCGAGCACGCGGTCATGGACGCCCACCTGCAGCACAAGCCCGCCGGCACCGTGGCCCTCGACTGGAGGACCGGGCACATCCTCGCCCTCGCCCACACCGGTGACCACGGCGACATCGCCATCAACGGCATCAAATCCCCCGGCTCCACCATGAAGATCATCACGTCGGCCGCGCTGTTCGACCAGGCCGGGCTCACCGCCGACAGCCCCGCGCCCTGCGCCGATTCGCTGGTCGCCAACAGCCAGACCTTCCACAACGACGAAGGCGTCAAGGCCGCTCCGAACGCCACCATCGCGCAGGCGTTCACCGTCTCCTGCAACACCTCCTTCATCAAGGACGGCTTCCACTACCTCGTGCACGACGGCGACGCCTCCGCGCTCAACGAGGAAGCCACCGACGTCTTCGGCATGGGGAGCTGGACCATCGGCGGCGGCGTCGCCACCACCGACCCGAGTATCCCCGCCGACGTGCAAGGCAGCGATCAGGCGGCCCAGTTCATCGGCCAGGGAAAGGTCACCGCCACTCCCCTGTTCATGGCGTCCGTCGCCGCCACCGTGCGCAACACCGGCTTCGAGCAGCCGATCATCCTCCCCGGCCAGCCCCAGACCAGCGCGCCCAAGCGGATGTCCGCACGCACCGCCGGATACCTGGAGACGATGATGCGCAGCGTGGCGACCAGCGGCACCGCCGCACCCCGCCTGCGCGACCTGCCCGGCGTCGGCGCCAAGACCGGCACGGCCGAAGAGGGCGACCACACCAACGGATGGCTCACCGCGTACAACTCGCACATCGCTGTCGCGGCCCTCGTCGAAGGCGGCACCTCAGGCGTCGACTCGGCCGGATACGTGGTCAGGCAACTGCTGACCGCACGCTGAACCCTCGACGCCGGCGCAGCACCCGCGCCCCACTCCGGCGGACCGACAGCCCGCGGCGTGCGTGCGCCTCTACCGTGCGACGGAGCCGCACCGCCCGCGAGAGCGGGCACCGCAGCCACCGACACCACCGACGCAAGAGGTCCGCCATCCCCGTCCCCGGTCGTTGAGCGCCGCCCACGCGCCGGGCACCCCGTCACCGGCCTCCCCACGTCCGGTGCGATCCGGTGAGCGGGCCGGTCCGGGCGGCCGATCCGCGGCTGCCGCACCTCGATCCCGCGCCCGCGCCCGGTGACGAGGTGAGCGTCGCCCGCCCAGGTTCGCAGGACGGCCGACACCCAGCGACGCGAACGTGGTCGGGCGGCTCGGTTCCTGCCCGCCCGACCACGTTCGCGACCGGGACTGCGATTGCACGACACGTTCAGTCATGCGTGAAGAAGCCGAGGATCCGCGGGCCGACCGCATCCGAGTCGGCCCGTGCACGAGGAGTGCGGCCGTCCTCGCGCCACGGCTCGAGGCCCAGGGTGAGCATCTCGCAGTAGCCGAGGCTCGAGGCCACCTGGCCGAGGTCGCCCAGTTCCGCGGAGCGGCGGGCCAGTCCGATCATCATCGCGATGCTCTGCAGCGGGCTGTCCTCGGCGCCCGCCCGGGTCAGGCGCGCGCGGAGCACACGCTCGGCCTCCGCCAGGACATCGGTCCAGACTCCGTCCCCCGCGTCCGCGCACACTCCGGTCAGGGACGTCAGCCACAGATTCGCGTGCGATCGCAGCACCTGCTCGACGGGCCGGAAGTCCATGACCGATCCGCAGGGCGTCGAGGCCCGGTCGGTGTGTGTTGCCACTCCGGCCCACTCCGGCAAGTCCTCCGCGTGCACGCGGCACAGGAACACCAGCCAGCCCGCACCGCTGCCGTCACTCAGAGCCGGGCCTTCCCGGAGCGTCGACGCATGGGCGGGGCACTGCACGACCATGCGGACGGTGGTGGGCTCACGGTGGGCGGACAGCCGCTGGGTGACGGACGGCATGGGGACTCCTTCGACGGTTCCGCCTCGAAGGGAGCGCCAGGCGCGGCCGTCACATCCGGCCAGGACATTTTCCTGCGGCCGCTGCCTGGCGCCCCCATTGCAGCAGAGAACGCAGGACGCCTCCCGCGTGCGGGGGCGTCCTGCGGACTCCGAGGTGGTCTTCGTTCCCCTTCGTGCACAACGTCTGTGCGGGGATGGACAGATGGCCCCGAGGATGCCTCGGCTCAGCCGGGCGGCTGCCGTCGGGCACGGCCGGTGACGGGAAGTCATCGGCCGTGCCCGCTCGGATCAGAAGGTCAGGCTCCAGCTGTCGAGGTAGCCGGGCGCGACGGTGAAGATGCCGGGGGTGTTGTCGGTGACCCGCAGCTTCCAGGTGCCGTTGGCGGGCACCGCGGAGGCGTCGACGGTGTACGTGGCGTGGATCTGGCCTTCGCCGGTGTCCCAGTACCAGGGCTTCACCGGGATCTCCGTGCCGTTCTGGCTGACCAGCGTGACCACCTGGCCGCCGACCCACTGGTGGACGAGGTCGATGGTCACCTTGAGGTCCTTGGGCGCGGTGCCCTTGCGGCCGGTCACGATCAGCGGGGACTCGATCGTCTTCCAGTTGGGGATGTCGAAGCGGGCGGGGTTGACGAAGTAGTGCCCGCCGGAGGCGAGGACGGGCCAGTCGAAGCGCACCGTGAGCCTGGCCTTGCGCTGGGCGGTGTTGCGGACGGTGACGGCCGCCTTGTAGGTGCCCGCCTTCTCGGGTGTGCCGCTGATCAGGCCGGTGTGTGCGTCGATGGACAGGCCCTTGGGCAGGCCGTGCGCGGCGTAGGAGAGCCGCCCGGGGGCGGAGCCGACGGCCTCGATCTGGCGTGTGGTGGGCTGGCCGACGGCGACGGGCCGGGTGGAGGGCGCGGTGACGGCGATGTGGTGGACGAAGCGGGAGCCGACGTTGACGGCCGCCCAGGCGTTGCCGACGGCTTCGTAGGTGGCGCTGCCCTGTCCGAACAGGTCGGCGGCCGCCTGGAGGGTGGCGGTGCGGGCGCCGGCGTAGTCGGTGGTGCTGGTCATGTAGGTGGTCAGGGCCCGGTACCAGATGTCGGCGGCGTTGTTCAGGCCGATGCCGGCGACCGGCAGGCCGTCGTAGGTGGGGCTGTCGTAGGCGACGCCGTTGACGGTCTTGCTCCCGCTGCCCTCGGACAGGAGGTAGAAGAAGTGGTTCGCCGGGCCGGAGCTGTGGTGGACGTCCTGCTTCTTGAGGTCCGGGCTCCAGTAGTCCGCGGACGTGCCCTTGACGGGGTCGGCGTCCTTGGAGGGCTGGTCCATGTAGCGCAGGGGCTTGCCAGTGCCACGGACGTCGGCGAGTTCGCCGATGGTGTAGTCGGGGACGTCGGCGGCGTTGTTCGCGAAGAACTCGACGGCGGTGCCCATGATGTCGCTGGTCGCCTCGTTGAGTCCGCCGGACTCGCCGGTGTAGATGAGGCCGGCGGTGGCGTAGGTGACGCCGTGGGTCATCTCGTGGGCGGCGATGTCGAGTTCGGTGAGCGGCTTGGTGTTGCCCAGGCCGTCGCCGTAGGTCATGCAGAAGCAGAGGTCGTCCCAGTAGGCGTTGGCGTAGCCGTTGCCGTAGTGGACGCGGGAGGAGGCTCCGACACCGTTGTCGGCGATGCCGTGGCGGCCGAAGCGGTCCAGGTAGAAGTCCCAGGTCTCGCGCTGGCCGTAGGCGGCGTCGACGGCGGCGGTCTGGCGGTCGGCGGTGGTTCCGTCGCCCCAGATGTCGTCGTCGTCGGTGACGAGGGTGCCGTTGCCTCCGCCGGTCAGGTCGTAGGTCTTGTGGCTGCCTCGGTCGGGGTCGGTCAGCTCGTAGACACCGTTGTCGTCGACGGTGCCGATCTCGACCTGGCCGCTGTAACGGCTGTTGCCGGTACCGGAGTTGATCTGCTCGGTGCTCTGGAGCTGCCTGCCGGTGGTGGCGTCGGTGACGATCATCAGCCGGCTCGGGGTGCCGTCGGCCTGGGTGCCGGTGACGTAGGACTGCCAGGCGAGGGTGGGCTCGGTGCCGTCCATGAAGACGACGAGCCGGGGCTCCTGGGCCGCAAACGCGTCCTCGGTGCGTTCCTTCTCGGCCGTGGACAGGGCGGACTTCTTCGCCTGGGCGGCGCTGAGGGCGGCCTTCGTCGTGGGGACGGCGACCGGAGCCTGCGAGGCCTTGGTGACGGTGCGGCTGTCGGCCCGTTCGTGGACCACCAGGTCGCCGCCGATGACGGGAAGGCCCGCGTAGGTGCGCTCGTAGCGGGTGTGCACCGTGCCGTCGGCGTCCTTGATGACGTCCTTGGGTATCAACTGCTCCTTCGCGCCCAGGTGCAGGGCCTGGGCGGTCGTGGCGCGCTGTTCGGTGGCCGCCTTGAGCAACTGCTTGCGCTGTGCGGCGGAGAGGGCGTCGGGGCGCGCGCCGGACCTGGCCTCGGCGACGATCCTGCCCGGAGCCGTGTCGCCGTCGGCAGGCGCGGCCGCGGCGCCGGTGGCGGGGAGGAGCGGGGTCAGCAGTGCGGCCACCGTGACGGCGGCAGCCGCGAGGCGGCGGCCCCGTGCGGGGTGCGCGCCGCGGGTGGGAGAGGGGTTCGGGGGTGACGTGTCGCCCGTGGCAGACGGGTGGCGGTTCACTCGTGCAGCTCCTTGTGCCCGGCCGGGAACGGCCGGTGGGACGGAGGGTGTCGGAGACCTTCGCGGGCTCCGCGAGACGGCGTGCGACTGATATCGGCCGTCGGCCTGGATCGTTTCAGCGCGCCTGCCCACTGTCACCACTGCGGAGATCATTGTCCGAAATTCGGTGACCTTCGCGACCTCCGCCGTTCGCGGCACAACCGCTTCCACGTGCCGGTTTACGGTCCGGCAACAGCGAAATTACGTCGATGAGCGAATGTTTTCAGCCACACCCAGACTGAGGCGCGCGGCACGATTGGCATGGTTATGAGGGGTTTTTTCGGTGGTCGCCGCAGACAACTTGTCGCCCGCAGAGGCGACCTGACGGCTCGTTCGGCACCCCGCAACCACCTTTTCGAGCCACACCCCCGGCCTTGAATCGCACACCCCGGGCGGCCGCGCCCCACCCGGCCGGCGGGTGCGCGCAAGGCGCATACGGCAGTCGGCGCGGAGCGCCGCCCCCGCCCGCCCCGCACACAAGCCGTCCTGATCCCGCCCGTCGACCGTTCAGCCGCACGGAAATGCGCGAACTAAAGGGAAGGACTTCTTCCCGAAAGCGCAACAGGTGTTCAAGAATTGAAGAGTTGCGTACATGACAAGCCCGCGTTTTCGGGTACGCTAAATCCGTCATTCGATGGCAAAACGGCTCTATTGCCGGGGCTTCGGCACCGGATGCCACAGGGCGGGAACCTCTCGCGAACAACAATGCTGAACAAAGGACCGCCCACCACGACCGCCGGGATATTCACTTCCTGGCTCATTCAGGTACGCTTCCGGCGGGTCTTGAGGCGAGATTTCTGCGCGCAAGTATCCGGTGATGCGGAACGTGGGTCTCGACCGAGAAGCAGCGCATACGTCTTCCCTGCTGAGCTGGAACGACGCTCCGCGCCGCTCTCCCGACCACGCGCCGCATGGGCCACGTATCCGCTCTCCTCGGCGAAGGCAAGTCCGCTTCGTCCAGGGACGAACGAAATCCAAATTCCTGACGGACGCTGGCCGTGTCGCCACCGCCCCGAAGGTGGGCACCGCCTTTTCCATGGAGTTTGCGACCCCTCATGAAAACGCGTGGAACAACAATTCGCAGGAAGCTGACAGCACTCCTGCTGCTTCCCCTGGTGTCACTGGCCTCTTTGTGGGCCTACGCCGCGTATCTCTCGCTGGGCAACGCCCTGACGCTGGCGCACGTCAATACGATCGGCACCCACCTGGCGCACCCCCTGGGCCACGTGGTCATATCCCTCCAGACCGAACGGCGGGAATCGCTGATCAGGCTCGCCGCGGGGAAGACCTCCTCGGGCAAGGCGTCCGTGGGGAAGGGGCCGGCAACAACCGCCGCGAACGACCTTCGCGAAAGCCGCGTCGCCACCGACAAGGCGATCAGTGAGTTCACGGCGCAGGCGCACGACGAGAGCGTGCGCGACGACGAGACCGCGCGAGTGCGAAAGAGCGTCGACACAGCGGAGCAGGCACTCGGTTCCATCGCCGCACTGCGCCAAGGGGTCGACACCGGGATGGTCCCCAGCAGCAAGGTGCTCGCCTCGTACACCCTCATGAACGCGGCGATCTCCGACGCCTTCCGCAGCATGACGATCCTGCCGGCCGACGACGCCCAGGACCTCGGACTGGCACTGTTCACGCTGGTCCTCTCGGGCGACTCCCTGGCCCAGGAGGACGCGCTCATCTCAGCGGCGGCCGCCAGCCCCCGGCACCGACTGGACCCGGACGCGTACGCCGCCTTCGTCCAGAACGTCGGAACCGAGCGTTACCTCAACGCCCTCGCCATGCCTGGCCTGCCCCCGGCCCAGCGCGCCCCGTTCGAGAAGCTCGCCACCGACGGCGGCCCACTCCAGCAGGTCATGGCCATGGAACAACGCGTCATAGCGGCTGGCCCCGACGCACGGCAACTGCCGTTCTCCATCCAGCAGTGGCGTGCCTCCTACGACAAGGCCTGGTCGGCGAGCAACGAGTTGGCCCTGAGCGACATCGACGTCGTCTTCACCCTCACGGACCCTCCGGCCCGACACGCCTTCGTCGAACTGCTCACCGCCGGGTTGCTCGGATTCGTCGCACTCATCGTGTCGGCGGCCATGTCCGTCAAGATCACCCGCTCACTGGTGATGGACCTCAGCCGACTGCGTGAGTCCGCCCGCAACCTGACCGAGGACCACCTGCGCGACGTCGTCGGCCGACTGCGCCGCGGCGAGAACGTGGACGTGGCCGCGGACATGACGCGCCCCGAGTTCGTCAACCCCGAAATGGCCCGACTCGGCGACGCCTTCTACGCACTGCAAGTCACGGCCGTCGAACTCGCCCACGAGGACATCCGTCTCTACCAGGGCATCAAGGACGTCTTCCTCAACCTCGCCCGGCGCAGCCAGGGTCTGGTCCACCGCCAGCTCGGTGTGCTGGACGCCATGGAGAAGCGCGAGCACGATCCCGAGGTCCTCGACGGCCTCTACCGGCTCGACCAGCTGGCCACCCGGCTGCGCCGCTACTCCGAAGGCCTGATCATCGTCTCCGGTGCCGCGTCCGGTCGTATCTGGCGGCACGCGGTCCCCGCCGTCGACGTCGTCCGTGGCGCGGTCGCCGAGACGGAGGACTACGCCCGGGTCGTCGTCCTGCCGATCCCTCCCATCGGGATCAAGGGCCAGGCCGCGGCCGACATCATCCATCTGCTCGCCGAACTCATCGAGAACGCCCAGAACTTCTCGCCCGCCGACAGCGAGGTGCGGGTCACCATGGGCACCGGCGCCAGCGGCGTGATCGTCGAGGTCGACGACCGAGGCCTGGGCATGCGTGAGGACGCCCTCGAGGCCGCCAACGCGCAGATCAACTCGCCGCAGGACATCAGCCTTCTCGACAGCACCCACCTGGGGCTGGTCACGGTGGGCCGCCTGGCCCGCCGCCATGGCATCAATGTCACGCTGCGCCCCTCTCCGTTCGGAGGTGTGTCCGTCGTCGTCCTGATCCCGTACTCGCTGATCGAAGAGGGCCCGGCAGGCATCGAGGCGCCGGCCGCGGGCACGAGCGAGGCGTACACGCCCACCCACGCCTTGGGGCAGCCCGACCCGCGCCGAGCCGCGGCACCTCTGGACGCCGCCCCGGAGCCCGGCGCCTTCGTCGACCACACCGGCCCTGCCGTTGCCGGCTCCTGGGACCAGGGCACGCCGGTTGCGTCACCCGACGCCTGGGCGATGTCGCACCCGATGAACGCCGAGCCCGGCGACATGAGCTGGCACGCCCAGGACACGGCCTCGTCGACCGCGGCGCCCGACATGATCGACGGCCTGCCGCGCCGGGTCCGGCAGGCCAACCTCGCCCCCCAACTCATGAACGACGCGTACGCGCCCCCCGGAAAGGCTCCCATGGACTGGACCGATCCCCCCGGCGTCGGCCAGGCCGCCCCGGCCGGCGTGCCTGCGCATCAGCGGGTCGCGTCCTGGTTCGGAGCCTTGGCAGAGGGCCGGCCCGACAGCAGCCCTCCGGCCCCCGCGAGCACTGCCTGGGCAGCCGACCGGACCGGGGAGAGCTCCGACGCACAGACCGGGCGGCCTCCGCAGGTGCGCTCGCTGATGGCCGCACTGCAGCACGGCACCGCACGCGGGCGGATGGACTCCGACACCGGCGAGTTCCCCGTGCCCGACCTGCCCACCGGCGATCACTACCAAGGAGATGGAAGGTTCAGATGACCCAGCCGATCGTTGCCGAGGCGGCCTCCAACCTGGGCTGGCTCCTCAATGACATGGTCCAGCGCGTACCCGACATCGCCCACGCCGTCGTACTGACGACGGACGGCCTGATGCTGGCCGGCTCCGACGGACTGAGCCTGGAGCACGCCCAGCAACTCTCCGCGGTCGCCTCCGGCTTCCACAGCCTTGCCAAGGGGGCGGGCCGCCACTTCGGAGGCGGCGCCGTCCGCCAGACCATGGTGGAGATGGAGGCTGGGTACCTCTTCGTCTGCTCCGCGGGCGACAACGCCTGCCTGACGGTGCTCACACCGGAAGGCTCCGACATGGGCGCGGTCGCCTACGAGATGGCGCGTCTGGTCAAGCGGGTCGGCCAGCACCTGTCCGTGAACGCCCGCGGCCAGAAGCACGGCATCGGCTGATGGCATGAGCGACAGCGACTGGGTGGACGACGGACCGCTGGTCCGTCCGTACGCCCTGGTACGAGGGCGTACCAGGGCCCGCCACGACGTGTTCGACCTGGTGGCCTTCGTGGTCGCCCTGGTGGACACCTTGCAGGGGTGGATCCACATCGAGCCCGAGCACACCCGTCTGCTCATCCTGTGCCGCAAACCGGTGTCGGTGAGTGAGCTCTCGGCCGGTACGAACCTGCCGATCGGTGTGGTCCGGGTCCTGCTCGGCGATCTGCTCGACATGGGGGCCATCAGGGTGCGCGAACCCAGCGAGCGGCCCAGCCCGCAGCTCATCAGAGAGGTCCTCACCGGCTTGCGGGCCCTGTGAACCGGTTCACCGGCGCCGGACGGCGCCGCTACTCGACATCCATCGGCTGAGAAATGGAACGGTCATGAGCAGCATCGTGCCAAGAGGCAAGACGCCCCCGCTTGCCGCGGACGACCTGCCCCAAGCAGTCAAGATCCTCGTCGCGGGAGGGTTCGGGACCGGGAAGACCACCCTGGTGTCGACGATCAGCGAGATCACCCCCTTCCACACCGAGGAGACCCTCACCCGCGCGAGCATCGGTATCGACGACACCTCGGGTGTGGAGCTGAAGGCCACGACCACGGTCGCCATGGACTTCGGCCGCATCACCCTCCGCGACAGGCTCGACCTGTTCCTGTTCGGCACCCCAGGTCAGGACCGCTTCTGGTTCATGTGGGACGAGCTGGCCGCGGGTGCCCTGTGCGCCGTGGTCCTCGTCGACACACGGCGCCTGCCGGTGTCCTTCCCCTCCATCGACTACTTCGAGCGCCGGCGACTTCCCTTCGTCGTCGCCGTCAACTCCTTCTCGGGATCGCGCGCATACCCGGTGGAGACGGTGCGCGCCGCCCTGGATCTGAACCCGGACGTGCCCGTCGTCATGTGTGACGCGCGTCAACGTCGCTCGGTGAAGGATCTCCTGATCAGCGCGCTGGAACACGCGCTGGCGATCGAGGAACGCGCCGCGGCTCGAGAGAAAACCTCCTGACGGCGCGGCCGAGTTCGCCGACCATCCCATGCCGGCGGGTCCCGGGACGCCCGGCGCCCGCCGGCACGGCGCGGGTTCAGGCGCGTCGTCGCCGCGCCCGGCGCACGTAGACGACGAGGAGGGTGCCGCCACCGGCCACGACCGCGGTCGGCTGGGCCTCACACAGAGCGTACGGCCATATGACGTACGCCCCGTGTCCCTGGGCCGATCATGGGCACACGTCGCTCGGTGAGCACTGGGCGTTGCTGCCGTAGGCAGCCCTCGCCGATGACGCTGGCGTCGCGCAGGCCGGTCGTCG
Organism: Streptomyces adustus; assembly: GCF_009377175.1. Lineage (GTDB taxonomy): Bacteria > Actinomycetota > Actinomycetes > Streptomycetales > Streptomycetaceae > Streptomyces > Streptomyces adustus. The sequence continues at coordinate 19,041 of NZ_VJZD01000060.1, read as the reverse complement.
CCGAGGATCAGAAGCCGCGGAAGACGCCTTCGGCGTCCGCGGCCCCGACGAACTCTTCCCAGTCCATGTTGCCGATGGAGATGTTGTTCTCGATCGCCGAAAGCCCCTCGACCGCGACTCGCAGTTCGTCATGACCCTGCTCCGGCGCGTCCTCGTCCTCCTCGTCGAACAGCATCACGGCGAGCAGGGGCATGCCGGGAGCGGTGAGGGCGCTCTTGTCGGCCACAATGACGAGGGAGTCGCCGGGAGGCGCCAGCGCGACGATCTGCTCGGTGGTCAGATCGCTGTAGGCGGGGTCGTCCACGACGTGGACATTGGCGACGAAGTCCTCCTCGTCCGGGGTGGTGGCGGCCGTACGGAGTGCCTCCCACGCCGCCTGATCCGAGAAGTCCGTACGGATCAGCAGGGTCTTCTCCGTCTGGGGCAGGCTCTTCGGCATCTCTCTCCTCATGGGGTGTTTCGACGGTCACCGGGCGGTCAGGCCCGGTGCAGGGTGATCTCGTGGGCGAAGTGGGCGCCAGGGCGGACGTGCGGCCCCGTGGCTCGTTCGCACAGCCGGAAGTGCGCGAGCAGGCAGGGGCGGTGGACGTCGGCGCGTGCGCGCCATCCCCGGCGGGGCACGTGCAGCGCCTCCCCCCCTCGTACGGGCGGACCCGCACCTGGGAGCCGCCGGATCGCAGGGCCGTGTCGGCGTCGACGGGCCGGACCACGGCCGGGCCACCACCACGGCAGGCCGAGACACGCAGCGCGACGTCGCGGACCAGCACCATCCGCCCCGCACTTCGCTCCGTCGGAAGGGAGCAGGTGCCCGCCAAGCGCGACACGCCGCCCCAGCCGACGTCACCGCATCGGCATGCCGAACACGGACACCGGCGAACGGTGCCTGGGGACCGGGCGCACCCATCTCCGTCTCGCTGGCGAGCGCCCCGGCACCCAGGCCGGTCCACTCGGAAGTCGCCGTCCGTCTCAACCGTGTCCGGCTGGATACACGATCGGGTCGACATCGCAGCGTCCGGGGCACATGACCCCGGCGCGGAGACCGCAGGAGTCGTCGGATGGCGCATCCTTTCGTCCCGGAGATCACGCAATCCACCGCCGACAGGTCCGGGAATTGAAGCGGGCCCCGTACTCGCGGCACCACCCTCATGCCGCAGGCCGGGCCCGACGTCCACACGACCTCCGCCACACACTCCGCACACCTCAGGGCGCGGACACGCACGCGGCGCCCTTCGGCAAATAGAATCGACCGGACATGCGTTTTCAGATCCTCGGACCCGTCCGGGTCTGGCAGGGAGCCAGCGACCTCGAACTGGGCCCTCCCAAGCAGCGAGCCCTGCTGGCTCTGCTGCTGGCCCATGCCGGTCAACCGGTGCCCCTGCACGGGATCGTGGACTCCCTGTGGCACGAGGGCCCCCCGGCCACCGCGGTCAACGTGGTCCACCGCCATGTCGCCGCGCTGCGCAGGCTCCTCGAACCCGGTCTGCGCTCCGGAACCGCCTCCAGCCGTCTGGTCCGCGCCTCGGGCGGCTACGGCCTGAACGTCTCCGGGGACGAACTGGACCTGCTGCGGTTCCGCACCCTGCGCGAGGACGCGCACCGCTGTGCGCAGCAGGGCGACCAGGTCAAGGCCGTGGAACTGCTCGTCGAGGCACTCGACCTGTGGCGCGGCCCTGCCGCATCCGGCATTCCCCCCGAGGTGCGCGCCCTGCCGGTCTTCACGGCCATCGACGACGAGCACGTCGTGGCCGTCAAGGACGCCGCCGCGTACGTGCCCACGGCAGGCGCCGCGCTGACCGAACGCGTCCTGGTCACCCTGCGCCAGGCCGCGTCCCACCATCCCTTCGACGAGGCGCTCCAGGCCCGGCTCATCGAGGTCCTCGCCGCCGCGGGCCGCCAGGCCGAGGCGCTGGAGACGTACCAGGTCGTCCGGGCGCGCATCGCCGAGGAGATCGGCCTGGAACCCGGTCCCGAACTGCGCGAGGCACAGCGCGGTGCCCTGGAGCAGTCGCATCGGCCACAGCCGGCCGCGCTCGCGACGAACACCTCGCAACCCGCCCCGGCCGCCGCCGCGGATCGGGTGCGTCCCGCGCAACTTCCCCGGGACCTGGGCGCCTTCACCGGCCGGGGCGCCGAGCTGGAGCGTCTCGACAGCCTGGTGCCCGGTCCCGGCGAGCCCGCGCACACGGTCGTGCTCAGCGGCATGGCCGGCGTCGGCAAGACCACCCTCGCCGTGCACTGGGCCAACCGTCTCGCTCCCCGTTTCCCCGACGGGCAGGTCTACGTCGATCTGCGCGGCTTCCACCTGAGCGGGGCGACGATGAGCGCGGCCGAGGCGCTACGCGCCCTGCTGGACGCCTTCGGCGTGCCCGTGGGTGACATCCCCGCGGAACTGCACGCGCAGGCCGCGACGTACCGCGGACTCCTGGCCGGGCGGCGCGTCCTCGTCGTGCTGGACAACGCCCGCGACTCCGAGCAGGTGCGCCCGCTGCTGCCCGCCCCGCACGGCTGCCTGGCCGTCGTCACCAGCCGTCACCAGCTCCAGGGACTCATGGCCGTCGAGGGCGCCGATTCGGTCACCCTGAGTCCGCTCGACGAGAGCGAGGCCCGCGCACTGCTCGCCCGCCGGCTCGGCGCGCAGCGGGTCGAGCGCGAGGAGCACGCGGTCGCGGAGATCATCAGTCTCTGTGAGCGGCTTCCGCTGGCGCTGGCCATCGTGAGCGCCCGAGCGGCACTCAACCCGGGCTACCCGCTGGCCGCCATCGCCGAGGAGCTGCGGACGAGCCACGGCAGCCTCGACGCCTTCACCGGGGAGCCGCCGCTCGCCGACGCACGCTGCGTCTTCTCCTGGTCGTACCAGGCCCTCACACCGGAGGCCGCCCGGCTCTTCCGCCTGCTGGCCCTGCATCCCGGCCCCGACTGCTCGGTGGCCGCCGCCGCCAGCCTGACCGCCTCCCGCCCGCGGCAGACGCGAACCCATCTGACCGAACTGGTCAGAGCCCACCTGCTGTTCGAGAACGAGCCCGGACGGTTCTCCTCCCACAGCCTGCTGCGCGCCTACGCCGCGGAACTCGTCGAGGAACTCGACACCGACGACGACGCGGCCGCGGCGACCACCCGCGTGCTCGATCACTACCTGCACAGCGCCCACGCCGCGGAGACCGTCCTCGCACCGCACCGCGAACGCATCACCCTGCGCCGCCATGCGGTCCACACCCTGCCCGAACGGTTCCCCGACCAGCGGGCCGCGGCCGACTGGTTCGACCGCGAACGGCCGGTGCTGCTGGCCGCCGTGGAACAGGACGGCCGCCGCGGCGACGGAACCTTCAGCTGGCAACTGGCCGCGGTCCTCGAGCTCTACCTGGACCGCAACGGACGCTGGCAGCAGCAGCGGACCGTGCAGACCACCGCCATCACCGCGGCGCAGCGCGGCGGCGACCTGCTGGGCCAGGCGCACGGCCACCGGGCTCTCGGCTTCGCCCTCAGCCGGCTCGAACAGTGGGAGGGCGCGGACGAACACCTGGAGCGGGCACTGCACTTGTTCGAGGAACTCGGCGACACCCACGGACAGGCCCGCGTCCACCGCTACGGGGCGTTCGTGGCCAATCGGCACGGCCGGCACGCCGACGCTCTCGACCACTACCGGCTGGCCCTGCAGCTGTACCGCTCGGCCGGGCACCTCAACGGCGAGGCCAGTGTGCACAACGAGGTGGGCTGGACGTACCTGCTGATGGGTGAGTACGACAAGGCGATCGACGAGTGCAGCCGTTCACTCGCGATCCACCAGCAGACCGGCGACCCCAACGGCGAGGCCGCCGCGTGGGACAGCCTGGGCGTCACCCGGCACCGGCTGGGCCACCACGAGCGGGCCCTCGACAGCTTCCGGCACGCGCTGGAGCTGTACCGCCGGATCCGGGACTCCTACCTGGAGGCCGACACCCTCGTCCACATCGCCGACACCCACCTGGCCCTGGGCCGCAAGGACAGCGCGGGCCGGACGCTGCGGCAGGCCCTGGACATCCTGGAGCACATCGGCCACCCCTCCGCCGAGGGCGTCCGCGCCAGGCTCCTCGAAATCGGCTGAACCCTCCGGCGGGGCGGCTCCGTGTACCCCGCGGAGGCACTGTGACGCAGTGCACGCCACGCACGGACGGGTCCGGCCGACGGACGCGGCACGCGCGGGACGGCACGGCAGCCCTGCGGGACCGACCGTCCGTTCGGCATGTCCCGCGTCAGAAATCCGTCAGCTTTCCGGCTGCGGCCGCTGCCTACGATCCCCGCACGTGTTGGTTCCCCGGTGGGGAACTTCGCCGAAGCAGGCACGACATGTGTCGTGCCCGTCGGCCGTGAACCGTCACCTCCGGTTCGGCCGGCGCACCGCCTTGCCCCGTCCTTCGGCGATCTCGCACACCCTCCCGGCCGTCTCCTGCGGCCGTGATCGCCCGTGCGAGCAACCACGACGGGCGGATCCTTGGTCCCCACGGAATCGACATGACCTGCGCAACCGCTCCGGCCGCACCCCGGGGAGCACACGGCGAGCACCTCCTCGAGGTACTCGTGACCGACCACGCCAAACCCCTGCTCGCGTACGTCGAGCGCATGCTGCGCGACCGCCACACGGCGGAGGACATCGTGCAGGAGACCCTGATACGCGCCTGGCACCACGCGGACCGGCTGTGTGCCAACGAGGGATCGATCCGCGGCTGGCTGCTCACGGTGGCCCGCAACCTGGCCATCGACCGCATCCGCAGCGCCTACTCCCGCCACGAGTCGGTGGGTGCGGAACACCAGGGCCCGCTGCAGAACGACCACGCCGACACGTCGGCGGCCTCCGTCGACGCCCTGGCCCTGCTGCGCCACCTCTCGCACGAACACCGCGAAGTCCTGGTGCACACCTATCTGCGGGACAGGACGGTCCACGAGACCGCCCGCATACTCGGCGTCCCCGCCGGCACGGTGAAGTCCCGGCAGCACTACGCACTGCGCCAGTTGCGCAACCGGGTCCGGGCGAGGAGCGCTGTCCAAGCGCCGGACCGCGCGGCAGCGGCATGACACGACCAGCGGTACCGCCGGCCGCGCAGATCCCGTTCCGGCCTGGTCCGGGCGTGGCCGGAATCGGCGGTTCGATCCGACGGGTGCACGCCGAGGCGGCCTCGAACCGGGCCAGGTCCGGTCCCGGGTGGCGGCGGTGCGTCGATGCGGCCCGGTCGGACGCGAGTCGCCGCCGTGGTGAGGTGTGGGCCGCGCGGTCTGCCGGTTCCACGGCAGGCGACGTTCGCCCCGTCGCGACGCCCGGCACGCTCCCCCACCGCCACCGGCCGAAAGCCCGAGTACGTCCAGTACGAGGACTTCCGGCCGCCACTTCCCCCAGCCTTCGGCCGGGGGGACCCCAGAGCAGGCACCGAACGCCGCTCCTAGACGGGCAGACGTCGCCTGCCGCGGTACTAGAGAAAGCCTTGGCGCAGTGCGTGGGCGACGGCGTGCACGCGGTTGCGCAGGCCGTGCCGGACGATCATCTCGTGGATGATGTATTTGACGGTCCGTTCGGAGTAGTGCAGGGCCGCGGCGATCTCCGTGGTGCTGAAGCCGGCCGCCAGCTGCCGCAGCACCGCGAGCTCCCGGTCTGTGAAGGACGACGAATCGTCACTCCGGTCGGCGGCCTGTCCGTCCTGGCTCCGGCTGCGGATCTGCTCCAGCAGCGATCCCGTCATCGACTGCGGCAGCGAGCCGGCACCGCGCGCGACCGCGCAGAGCATCTCGCTGATGTCCGACAGGGTGGTCTTCTCGCGGGTCATGAAGGCCACCAGGCCCAGCCCGATCACGCGCATCAGCTGTTCGGCCGTGGGTTTGTTCGCCACCAGGATCAGCCGCGGCGACTCGTCGGGGTCCTTTCGGCAGTAGCGCTGCAGGGCCGCGAAGGTGTTCTCCGCCAGCTCGGCCGTGATGAGCAGGAGCACGTCCGGGGACTCCTCGTCTCCCGGCCCGAGCACTTGCACACGTTCATCACCCGCTACATGTGCCTCCACGCCCTGCGCGGTCAGCCTGTCCTCCGCGAGGACGACCACCCGCATGCGGCGCGACGTTTCAGAACCGCTCACCGAGCGTCCTTTCCAAGGGCCCGAAATCTGGCGCATCGCACGAACACACTCAGCGTTCGAGGTCGAGGCAGCGTGCTCTGCCGGGCTGCGCGCGATCGTTTCGGTTCAGCGTCGGGTGAGGGTGGCGAGTTCCTTGGTGATCGTGTCGGTGTCCTGGAAGGTCAGTCCGAGGCGGGCGACGTGCTTCCAGCGCACGATGCCGTCGGCGTCGATGACGAACACCGAGCGCTTGAGGCCGAGGCCGGGCATCTGGATGCCGTAGGACTGGACGACCTCGCGGTCGATGTCGGCGAGCAGCGGGAAGCGCAGGTCGCGCTTGCGGGCGAACTGCTCGTGGCTGTCCAGGTCGCCGAAGTTGATCCCCCAGACCGTCGCCCCGAGGTCACGGAAGCGGTCCAGCTCGGAGGCGTACGAGCAGAGCTGCTTGGTGCACACGAGCGTGTTGTCGCCCGGGTAGAAGGCGAGCACCAGCGGGGCTCCGCGGTGGGCCGACAGGGAGAAGTCACGGCGTTCGACGGCGCCGTTGTCACCCAGCAGAACGCCACGGAGCGTGAAGTCGGGCGCGGGGGTGCCGATCTCGGGCACGGGCATGGGGGTTCCTCTCGAAGGGGAATCGAGGCCCGGCACGATCCGCGGGGCCGTCGGCGAAGCAATGTATGTATAGAACGTTCTTTCTTGTTCAAATGCCAGCCGTAGCCTCTCCTTGTAGCCGGGATCACACGGCTGGCGGGCCCGCGAACGACGGTGCGGCGGGCCCCGAGGAGGGAGCCCGCCGCACTGGTCGGTCGCACAGCTCGGCCCGAGCCCGCGGTCCCGGCCACCGTCCGCGTCACCGCGTCGCCACGGCAGTGCGCGTGGACCCGCAGGAACAGGTGACGGGCCTTCCTGGGGGCGTCCAAGACCACTTCGGGGCGCGACTCCGACCGTCGACCACAAGGAGAGAGGCGGCGACGCCCCGTGGACCTCGACCCGCACGGGCCGCCAGAGCTCTCGATGCGCAATACCCGGCCCTGCCGGAACGGAGTCGAGGCGGGCTCTGCCTCATCACGGGGAGGGCGCATGAGACAGAGCCCACCACTGACCGCGATGACAGCCGAGGAAGTACGGTTCGGCATCTCAACGCGGACCGTCGGGCGCGCCATCGACCGGATGAGCGATCAGATACGACCGGGGCCTTGCCGAGGCGGCGACCTGCAAGACCCTTTCGTACCGGCGCACGAGGCAGTGCGACACCGTCTGGCTGACGGTAGGCCCATCATCTGCCCCTGCCTGCTGCCGAGGATGTCGGCAGAGGCCCCCGAACTCGGTCGCCAGGGAACTGGCCCAATGAGCATGGCAGCCGCCGCCAAAGCACAGCAAGCCAACTGCGATCAAGCTGCCCAAAGGGGCAATTGCGCCATCCAGGGTGCTCGCGGACATCTCCCAGACGGCGGCCCTGGTACCGGAACACGGCAGGCGACCGCCGAAACACCGGCCTTCTCATCACCAGCCCGCGGGACAGCCCAGCGACTGAAGCGACCCTGATCCCCGACTCGGGCAGCACGTACGTCCGCAGGCACCACCCGCGATGGCTGCACATATCCGAACCTTGAGTCGCTTCGGTCGCTCCGGTGACCACGAAAGGCCCTCTGACCAGGGGTTCGCCCGGCGGCGAAGCAACCGCCCCGTCCACTTCCCATGGCCGCAGAGTCACTGACTCGCAGCCACCGCCTCGTCACATTCACCTCTCCGCATCCCCGCATCCGAAGCAATCGATCAACTCGGGAGACTCCGAGTCACCGCCGGATGACCGATTCGCCCATGACCGCTCCCCGGCACCAGCGACCGAAGCGACCCAACACCCGAACCTGCCCGGCCATCCTCGGCGCCCACCTCCAGCCGCCGCTCGATCGGATGTGCGACCACGGACCGGGTAGCATCTCACCTCGATTTCCCCAGCATCCGGCCATCAGGCCCACGTCACGGCCGTCCGCCTGCTCCTCGACGGTTCACCGAGCAAGAACGGCATCAGGCAGCCGGCCGACACACGTGAGTCGCAGATCACACGCCCCTTCCATGAACCCAAGCCCCGTCACCGCGGGTGCTTCGTGCGAGGGAGCGCCCATCCCGCTGGAAAGGAAAGCATGAAGCGACCACGTCTGCCCAGGCCGACGAATGACCTCCCGGTACGGGTCCCGGGGAGTGCCGAACTCGTCAGACGCGATACCGCGAACGCCCCGGACGACAGCGATGCCGCTGCTCCTGAAGCCGGGACGGACAAGGCCGACGACCTCACCCGCCGCACGGGTGCCGTCGTCCCCAGACTCGCCCAATACTCGTCGCTGGGGTCGCGAGGAGGCTTGAGCCGTTCCGCTGCGCACTCGTTCGACCAGCCGGAGGGCACCACAACCGGCAATGGAGGCACCGGCTTCGGCATGCACGACGAGGCGGCCCACACCTTCCAGGGGACTCCCACGGGTACGCGTTCGAACGAAACCCGTTCGGGCGGGGGCGCCGGGCTGACAGGATCGCGTGGCGCCATCGGGGTCGTCGGTGTGGTGGGACTGCTGGCGGCGGGCAGTGTCGTGGTCACCCTGGCGCTCACCGGCGGCCATCACGACGATCGCGCCAACGGGTCGTCCGGCAGCACGAGTTCCTCCGGACACAACCGGGTGGGCATCGACGGACTCGACACTCTGCCGACCCTCACCGGTGACGCCTCCGCCGACGGGGCGGACAAGCACGGTCCGGCCGTGGAAGCGACCAAGAAGTCACCCGACGGCAAAGCCGTTGGAGATCCGACCGCGACCGCGACCGCGTCGAGTACCGCCGGGTCGAAGGCGCATGTGCAAGCACCCGCGTCCGGCGTGCAGCTGGTCAGCCACTCTTCGAGACGCTGCATCGACGTCGCGGGCGGCAAGGCAGCTCGGGGGGCACAACTCATCATCTCGGCCTGCTCGCGGAACACACCCTCACAGCATTGGGTGTTCGCTGCCGACGGCACGCTGCGCGCGCTCGGCATGTGCGTTCAGCTCGCGGGCGGCTCGACCGACGACGGGACGGGCCTGGAACTGGCGCCCTGCAACGGCCGTTCCGAGCAGAAGTTCACACTCAACTCCAGCAACGACCTGGTCAACAGGCTGGCGGACAAGTGCGCCGATATCCGGGACAACGGAACCGCGGACGGCACCCGTCTCCAGTTGTGGTCATGCGCCGGGACGGACAACCAGAAGTGGTCCGCAGCGTGAAGCATCAGGCCGTTCCCCGAAGGCCCCCAAGGCCCCGCTGACCGCTTCGGAGCCCGGATCCCGCACATACTGAGGCGATTCGGCAGCCGGCCGTGGAGGCAGATCCTGCGGCCGGCCGTGTGGTCGGCGGGCTCGGCGCACAGGCGTGACCGGTCGGCGCGGCCGGATGCTCCGGGGACAGACACCGGCACGTGTCATTGCGGCGCGCTGAGCCGTCGAGCCGGCGATCGGGCCGATGAGTCCGTCCGAGGGCGCGGTAGGCACGGGGACACCTCGACCTCACGGATGTCGGGTCGCCGTAAGAGAGCCGTTGACGATGCGCGGTTCCTGCAGAGATTCGCGTCGATCGTGCAGGAATTCACCGGCACCCGAGCCGCAAGCTGAAGGGCCATCCCCATACAACCCGACCGAAGCTCGGAGGCGGCCCGCCATGCGGACGTTCGTTCACACATCCCATCCGGCACGAGTGGTCTTCGGGTCCGGAACCGTCGACCGGCTCGCCGAGGAGGTGCGGCGGCTCGACGGCAAGCGGGTCCTGCTGGTGTCCGGCCCCGGGCTCGAGGACGCGGCCCTGCGCGTGCGGGACGCGCTCGGGGACCTGGTGATCGCGGAGTTCGACGGTGCCGCCATGCACACCCCGGTCGAGGTGACGGAAAGGGCGCTCACCGTCCTGCGCGAGGCGGACGCCGACTGTCTGGTGTCGGTCGGCGGCGGCTCCACGACGGGCCTGTCGAAGGCGCTGGCCCTGCGCACAGACCTCCCCCAGGTCGTCGTGCCGACCACCTACGCAGGCTCCGAGGTCACCCCCGTCCTCGGCGAGACCCGCGACGGACGCAAGACCACGCAGGCCTCGCCCGCGATCCTGCCGGAGACCGTCGTCTACGACGTCGACCTCACACTCTCGCTGCCCCTGGCCATGTCGGTCACCAGCGGCGTGAACGCCATGGCCCACGCGGTGGAGGCGCTGTACTCCCCCGATGCCGATCCGGTCACCGACCGCCAGGCCCTCGACGCGATCTCACGGATCGCCCGGGCGCTGCCGCGCCTGGCCGCGGACCCGGCCGACCACGAGGCCCGAGCCGATCTGCTGCAGGGAGCGTGGCTCGCCGGTACCTGCCTGGCCACCGTCGGCATGGCGCTGCACCACAAGCTGTGCCACACCCTGGGCGGCGGCTTCGATCTGCCGCACGCCGAGACACACACGGTGATCCTGCCGCACGTGCTGGCGTACAACGCGCCCACCGCCCCGGACGTGCTGCGCCGCATCGCCGAGGCGCTCGACGTGCCCGACGCCGCGAGCGGTCTGTACGACCTCGTCGCCTCGCTGGGCGGGCCGACCTCGCTGCGTGAGCTGGGCATGCCCGAGTCCGGCCTCGCCGAGGCGGCCGAGGCTGCTGTCGCGACGCCGTACCCGAATCCGCGGGAGCTCACCGTCGAGGGCGTCGAGGAACTACTGACCGACGCCTGGAACGGGCGGCGGCCCAAGGGCCCGCCCACCACGGCCACCGTGCTGGCCCAGCTCACCGAGCAGGTCGTGGCGAGCTTCGCGCAGGCGCCCGATGCCCGTCTGCGCGACCTGCTCTCCGGCCTCGTGCGACACCTGCACGCCTTCGTGGCGGAAGAGGACGTCACCGAGGCGGAGTGGGCCTACGCGATCGACCACCTCACCCGGACCGGGCAGCTGAGCAGTCCGACCCGACAGGAGTTCGTGCTGCTCTCGGACGTGCTGGGCATCTCCAGCGCCGTGGACCTGCTGACCAACTCCCGCACTCCCGAGACCACGCCCTCCGCCGTGCTGGGCCCCTTCTACGTGGAGGGCCCGCCGGAGGCAGAGCACGGCAGCGACATCTCGGACGGCCTTCCCGGAACTCCACTGTGGGTGGACGTGACCATCGCCGACACGTCGGGTGAGCCGCTCAAGGACGCGGTCGTCGACGTCTGGCAGGCCGACGAGGACGGCTTCTACGACGTGCAGCTGCCCGACCAGGAAGGGCCCGTGCTGCGGGGCCGGCTGCGCACCGACGCCAACGGCCGGATCACCTTCTGGTCGATCCTCCCCTCCCACTACCCCATCCCGGGCGACGGTCCGGTGGGGCAGATGCTCGACGCGGTCGGCCGCCATCACTACCGCGCCCCGCACGTCCACTTCATGATCAGCGCACCCGGCCATCGCCGGCTGATCACGCAGTTGTTCGTGGCGGACGGCTCCCATCTCGACAGTGACACGGTGTTCGGCGTGAAGGACCCGCTCATCGTCCACTTCGCCCCGCAGAGCGGACCCGCGCCCGAGGGCCGCGAGGTCGACGGGGAATGGCGCCGGCTGGAGCACACCTTCCACATCGCCCGCATGGTCGACTGACCCGGGTTCGGCGGAGGCGGTCCTACCGCCTCCGCCGCCCCTCGCGGCGCATGGCGGCCGGAGTGGTTCCGAGACGGGTGCGCATCACTCGGGTCAGGTGCTCCTGGTGGGAGAACCCGCATTCGAGCGCCACCTGCCCGATGGGCGCGGACCCGGTGCGCAGCATCCAGCCGGCGCGCTCCAGTCTCAGTCCCAGCAGGTACTGGTGCGGTGAGCGGCCCGTGCTCGCGCGGAACCGGCGGGTGAACTGGCTGGGGCTGAGCGAGGCCGCGGAGGCGAGGTCGGCGACCGGCAGGGGTTCGGCGATCCGATCGTGGATGAGGTCGCGTACGGCTGCCAGCTGGCGGTCGGAGAGCCCGGGGTGCGAGGGCGCCGAAGCGGCCGGACGGGAGACGTGACGGCGGACGACCTGCGCGGCGAGCATGCCGGTCAGCTGGTCCGCGTAGGTGCGGGCCGACGGCTCCCAGTGGTGGACGACGGAGTCCAGTTCGCGTATGAGCTGCTCGGCCAGCGGATCGGTGACACCGAGCTCTTCGGCCGGCTCGACCGGTCGCCCCTCGTTGGCCTCGCGCAGCACCTGGTCGGTGAGGTAGGCGTGCACGGTGTCGAGGCCGCCGCCCAGTTCCACGCTCAGCTCTCTGCCGGCCGGCTGAAGGAACAGGCCGCCCGGCGTGATCGTCCGTGACCGGGTCGCATCGCCCTGACCACGTCGTACGGTGACGGATCCGTTGAGATGGAGGACGATCAGGTGGGTCGGGGCGGGCGCGAAGTCCGCCTGGAAGGGGTTCTCCCGCTGGGACGACACGTAGAGATCCGTCAGGCCGAGCCCGGCGCTGCTGGACCGGGGTCGTATCTCGGGCTGTCGCAGGATGCCGAGGGTGTCGGCGAGTCCCAGCTCCGGCACGGCGCTACCTCCTCAGGACACACGCGCCGTCCAGGTGTGACGGGCGCCATAAATGGATCGATCGATCCATTTATATTCAGGCTACCTCACGGCGCTCCGATCGCCGGTCCGCACACGCCCCCCGACGCCGCGGACCATCCGCCCGGGCGGCCGAGCCGAAGGAGGACGCGGGCGGACAGGACGGCTTCACACGGCACGGCCGCTCCGATTGCCCAGGGGTGAAGGATGGCGTCCTGAGGTGCGGACCTCATGTACGTGACGTCAATGAGGTCCGCTCCTCGGAACGTCATGTCGCGCGGCGGAGCGGGACGACGACGTTCTGGCCCAGACGCTTGGGTTCGAGGCGGTAGTACTTGATGTGACCGATCCTCTCGGTCTCCTCCAGCCAGCCGGCCTCGATGACCTGCTTGCGGGTCCGGCTGAAGACGGGCGCCGCCATGCCGACCAGCTTGGCCAGGTTGGCGGCGGTCTCGAGCACGGCGCCGGACCGGTCGGTCGGGTGGAGTGCGTACAGCATCACGACGAGGCGCTGATTGGCGCTCATGCCGGCTGTCTTCTCGAGCAGTCGGAGGTTCTCGTGCTTGTCCGCGTTGCTCATCACTGGGCCTCCCACCGCGCAGGTGCGGTCTCGTCGAATCCGGGGATCTCCGGCGGGTTGCAGGTCCTCACCGCTTCACGCTGCTCGACACCCGTCCCATGGAACGCGATGTAGGGGCTGATTCGGTAGAAGTTGTAGTTGCCGATCCGGCCGCGGACGATCAGGATGCGGTGTTTGGCCAGCTTCCTGTTGATTTTCCCGACTGCGTCGGTGGACATCCCCACCCGCTGGCCGATGTCCGCTCCGGTGGCCCGGAGCGGCTCCATCCCTTCGGGCGAGACTCCGATCCACCACAGCACGAGGAACTTCTGACTGGGCGTGAACGCCTTTGATTCCGTGATGGCCTCGACGCGCGCCTTGTCGACCTGTGTGTGCCTGCCCGAGAAGGCGTACGGCGCATAAGGGACCGGCTCGCCGGTGTCGGCGTCGACCAGTCTGCGTACTGCTCCCAAGGGGCCCTCCGTGCAAGGGGGGTTGCTGATTGGTGCGGGCGGGACGGCTGTGCAGCCTGTCAGATGAACCCAACGTACATGAGCAGGAAGTCGATCAACCCCGCCGGTCGGCCGTGTCGGATGCCGCGAAGGACATCGGCAGACCGCTGGCGCAACGTTCCTTCTCACGCCGACTCATGTACGTCACGTCAATCTGCCGCGTTCCTGGGATCGTGGTGCCCAGTTCCTGTGGACGTGGTGGCAGCCCTCAAGAACCGTGTGCCAGTCTCTGAGAACGTGGTGTACGGCTAAGGGAACCGCCACCACGATCCTGAGAACCGGGCACTCATGTCCGGCGATCGTGGTCTACGGCTGGCAGAACTGCCTCACGGTTCCCACGATCCGCTTGTCTTCGACTTATCCGCAGGTCAGATGGCCTTTGGAGGGCGCACTCTCTTACCTCATACAGGAGGCGCCCGAGTGCGGGTTCAAGCGGTGGTCCCGCGCACGTGACCGCTCACCGCCTACCGCTTTCCCCTGCCCTGGACTGCTCGGCCTCCCCGCTCCACTCACGTCCACCCCGTCCCGCATGACCCCGCCGGTGCCGCGGCTGCTCCTGAACCGGACCGCGGGCACGGGTGTCACGGACGGCCCGCACCCGAGCACGGACCCGCCGCTTTCCGGCGCGCACGGTGTCCGCCACGGCGTACGGATGCGCGCCGGAAAGTGGTGGGGCAGCGGGGTCCAGGGGCCGGCGAAGGCCCCTGGTACCACGCGCCGCCACCACCGTCGGACGCCCAGTGCTACGCAGGTTCCCGGGACGGGCCGTCCGTGACACCGGGGTGGGGCGGCTCTAACCGGTACCTGCCGACGGCGCTGCACCGGCAGGAGAGTTCTGCGCATCGCGGAAGCACGAGCACAACGCCTCGGGCGCGGCCGGTGTCCGGCAGGGTCCTGCCCGCTGTCGGGCAGACCATCCGCAACCTCGGGCGGAGTGTGCCGTACATGACGCGCCTTCACCAGGCAAGAATCGCCAGGTCTTTCTGGACCTCCCGGTGCGAACTCCGCCCGTATGTGCCGAGACCTGCCTCAGGGGCTCTCGGACGATTGCCGGGACAGGCCGGCGTCACGTATCACCTGCACCTATGCGATCTTCCCTCAGAAGTTCACTCGGCCTCGGTGTCGCCTTCACCGTCGCGGGCGGACTCCTCAGCGCTGTGCCTGCCGGGGCCTCAGCGTCCTCGCACGATCCCGAACAACGGGTCATCGTGCAGTTGGCGGCTGCTTCGGCGGCGGCCTCCCGTGGCCGGCTGACCCCTTCCGACACGGCCGCGATCGGCGAACGGCGCCAAGAGATCGGCGCCGAGCAGAAGCAGTTCCTGCGGACGGCCACGGACGCCGGCGTGCATCCTCGCATCGTCCGCCGCCTCCAACTCCTCACGGACGCCGTCGCCATGAGCGTCCCGGCGAGTGAGGTGAAGCGACTGTCCGATCTGCCCGGGGTCGCCTCCGTCGTGCCGGACACGGTGGTGCGCACGCAGAGCGGCGACAGTGTCCCGCTCGTCGGCGCACCCGAGGCGTGGAGACAGAAGACACCGAGCGGCGCGGTGGACGGCACCGGCGTCACCATCGCCGTCATCGACTCCGGCATCGACTACACGCACCCCGACCTCGGCGGCGGCTTCGGACCCGGACACAAGGTCGTCGCGGGCCACGACTTCGTCAACAACGACGACGACCCCATGGACGACAACGGCCACGGCACCCACGTCGCAGGCATCGCCGCCGCACGCGCCGCCGAGCCGGGCGGCATCACCGGCATCGCGCCCGGCGCCACCCTGACCGCCTACAAGGTCGTCGACGACAGCGGCTCGGGGTTCACCTCCGACATCATCGCCGGAATCGAGGCGGCCACCGATCCCGCCAACCCGCACCGCGCCGACGTGATCAACATGAGCCTCGGAACGGCGGGCGACGGGACGGACCCGCTGGGCCAGGCCGCGGCGGCCGCCGTCCGTGCGGGCGTGGTCGTCGTGGCCGCGGCGGGCAACGACGGTCCGAACGGCTGGACGGTCAACAGCCCGGCCGGCGCGGACGGGGTCATCGCAGTCGGCGCGTCAACCACCAATCTGTCGATGCCGAGCCTCTACACCAGCGGCGCCAAGCCACAGTTGCTGCAGTCCTATCGCGGCGCCCTCTCGGCCAATCCGCCGAAGAAGCCGGTCACCGCCGACGTGGTGGACATTGGCGCGGGTGGCCCGGACGACTGGCGGCGTGCGGGCGACGTACACGGCAAGATGGTCCTCACCTCTGCGTATGTTCCCGCGAAGACAGGTGAGTTGACGGCTGATCAGCTCTCGCTGAGCCGGGAGGCGGAGAAGCGTGGCGCGATCGCGCTGATCGGCGGCCCCGGTGGAGGTGACGCCGCTCCGCAGGCCGTCCCGTCCGAGCCGGGCGTGGCAACCGTCTCGCCCAGCGCCGCCTCCGCACTGCAGTCGGGTGACTCGCTGCGTATGGACTCGCTGGTGACGCTCGGCACGGACGAGTTCCAGTACGTCACCCTGCAACAGCGGCTGGCCAAGGGCCGGTTGAGGCTGACGCTGCACGGCACAGACGCCACCGACCAGATCGCCTCGTTCTCCTCACGTGGTCCCACGCCCCGTTTCGGCCTGAAGCCCGACGTCGTGGCACCGGGCGTGGAGATCCGCTCCACCGTCCCCACCGCGCTGTGGAAGCCGGGCCAGTACCGGATGTCCGGTACGTCGATGGCGGCACCGCACGTGGCGGGCGCAGCCGCGCTCCTGCGGCAGCTGCACCCTCGGCAGTCCCCCGGACAGATCAAGTCCGAGCTCGTCGGAACCGCCCGTCATCTGGACGACCTGCCGGTGACGACGCAGGGCTCTGGCCGTCTCGACGTCGTGGCCGCCGCTCGCAGTGAGCTGACGACCTCGCCCGCAACGGTCTCCTTCGGCCTGGCGGACCTGTCGACGACCACGGTGCGTGCCGCCACGACAGTGACGCTCACCAACACCGGGGACCGCAGCCTCAGGGCGTCGCTGACCGCCACCGGGTCCGCGCGGGTCAGCCCGGGCCGTGTCACCCTCCCGGCGCACGGGACGAACGAGGTGACGGTGACCCTGACGGCGGCCCGGCCCGCCGCGGACACCGAGCTGGACGGAGCCGTCGTGGTGAAGCCGGAGCGCGGCCCCCAGATCTCCGTGCCGTACCTCCTGCCGGTCCTTCACCTGGACACGCAGGCCTCCCCCGATCCGAGCGACGGGCACACCGTCGTGTACGTCGACAGCCCGACGGACCTCAAGGCGCCGCCGACGGTGACGGTCACCTCGCCGCGCGGGACGTCTCACACGTACACCGCGGTCTTCGACCACGACCACTGGTACAGCCGCGCGCTGGAGGTGTCGGACGCGGGTGTCCATCACGTCGAGACGCGGGCGACGACGGCCGGCGGACAGGTCCTGGTCGGGTCCGACTCGTTCGAGGTCACCGCGCCGGTGTCGGGCGTCGGACGCTGGCGGCCCGTAGGTCCCAGCAGCGAGTCGGGGACGCTGACCCAGATCCCCGGCCGGCCCGGTCAGGCGGTGCTGGTGCAGGTCGGCAAGGCCGGCGTGTGGTTCACCGCCGACAACGGCAGGACCTGGAGCGAGCGGGGCCGGCTGCCGGTCGCCTCCGCCGACGGCCACGGCAAGGTGATCGTCGACGCCCACGACCCGAACCGCTGGTGGTACGCCGTCGACGACTCGATCCTGGACCGGACGTGGATCCTGCGGACGGACGACCAGGGACTGAGCTGGCGACTGCTGGACACCACCACCGGCCTGCTCCAGGCGTTCGTGGCGGATGCCACGACGCGGACGCTGGTCGCGGTGTCCGAACACGGCTGGCAGGTCAGCAAGGACGGCGGCGCCTCGTGGCAGCAGTCGTCCACCGACATCGACGGCTTCGTGTCGTCCGCCGCGGTCGACGGTGACGACCTGTACCTGTCCACCGCCGGCGCTGTGTGGGTCCGCTCCGGCATGACCTCGGGCCTCCTCGGTCCCCTGCGCAGGATCTATCAGGGCACGCTGATATGGAACGTCGTCGCCGACGCCGGCACGGTCGCCGCGTACGTCGTCGACCAGGGAGTGATGGTCTCCTCCGACCGGGGAGCCACCTGGGACCTGACCCTGAACCTTCCCTACACGGGCAACAGCGTCAACGCCGATCACGGTGACCTCCTCATCAGCGCGGGCAGTGACAACGTCGCCTACATCAGCCACGACCACGGCAGGACCTGGGGGGACTTCCCGCTCCCCACACGCAAGACGGTGCTGGACGACTACGACCGCTGGCCCGACGGCTCCGTCACCGTCTCCTCCGAGGGCGACGGCCTCTACCGCAGTACGGCGGACGGCAGCGGCTCCCACCGCATCGGGGTCCAGGGAGCATCCGTCAACGCCCTGGCGGTGAGCGGAGGCAATCTGCTGGCCGCGACCAAGATGGGCATCTTCCACACCGCGTTGCCGGTGTCGTCCCCCGAGTGGGGCCCTTCCGACGCACCGGGAGCCTACGACAGCGTCGTCACGCAGGTGACTTCGGGCGGGAAGGGTTCCAAGGTCGCCTGGAAGGTGGTCAATTCCTCCGTCACAGGCGAGTTCCACGTCGAGCGGAGCGACGACGGCGGCCGCACCTGGCAGGAGCGGGGGACCTACTCCGGCGCCCCGTTGTCCCTGCTGGCCGACCCCGCGGACGCCGACCGGGTGTACGTCTCCTTCTCCCGATTCGACAAGTCCGGCCTCTACACCACCGACGACGGTGGCTCGTCGTGGCGCGTGCTCTACCAGAGCCGCGGCTACAGCGCCCTGGCAGCCGACCCGGCGAAGTCCGGTCGTCTGTGGCTGGGCGGTCCCGACGGACTGTTCCGCTCCGACGACGGGGGCGCCACGGTCACCAAGGTGGCCGACGGCCTGGTCTCGGCGATTGAACTCGACGGCAGTCGCCTGCTCGTCGGCGGCAACGGCATCAGGCTCAGCACCGACGCGGGCCGCACCTTCCGTACCGCCGACACCGGCGGGCTTCCCACCCGTGTCATGGATCTCCAGCGGGTGGGCCGGACGCTGTACGCCGCCTCCGGCCGCTACTCCTCCAGCGGGCTGCTGAAGAACGGCCGGGGCGTGCTGCGCAGCACGGACGGCGGAGTCACCTGGGACAATATCTCGGGTGGGCTGGAGTGCACCGACGTCACCAGCCTCGCCGCCGATCCGAACGGCAAGACGTTGTACGTCGGGACCGTGAACGGCGGGGTGCACCGTCTGGACCTGCGGCACTAGGGCAGGGCCTGCGGCACCAGGGCGCGGCGCGGACCGGGTGACGAGACACGCAGGCCGTGTCCGTCCTGACCGCCGATCGGGGCCCGACCCGGCTGTCAGC